>JAFZNL010000305.1 GCA_017550925.1 Lachnospiraceae bacterium
GCTTCCTTAGAGCAGATCATGCTGTATTATGTCAGCAAAGATCGGAGGTGATCCGGTATGAAAGGTTTGATCCTGAAGGATGTCATGTGTTTAAAGTATCAGCTCCGGGTCTTTGTCTTTGTGATCATTGGTGTTGTGTTCACTTCCATCCTGTTCGTGCTCAGCGCCAGGTACGGAAACCTTGCAATGGCCGGCGCGGAGATGCTGCGGACAGAGCAGGCCACGGATATTGATGTAAAAAACCTCGCATCGGTGGCACTCGTCCTTTTCATGCTGCTTCCTATCGCGACAGTCGGTGATATGGCAAATGTTTTCGAGGCGGACGGCAAGGCGGGTTTTTACCGCCTGGCAGGTGCGCTGCCCCTTCCCATCAGCAAACGTCTCTTGGCAAGATTCCTTGCGATCTATGCCTTATTCGGGATCGGCACGCTGCTGGATGTGATACTTGCCTTTATCCTTTCGAGGCTGACCGATCTAATCCGTTTTCGGGATTTTCTCGGGATCATATTGTCAGGGGCTTCCGTCATGAGCATTTACAGTGCCCTTGTGATCTTTTTCTGTATCCTGTTGGGATATGATGGCCAGACCTACGCACAGGTTTTTTCCCTGCTTTCCATGGCACTTGCCCTGATCCTTTGTAACCTGAATTATTTCCGCAGCCTTATAAAGAGCATCATGACAGATCAAAGCGACATGTTTGATATGGCTGTGTTCTGGAGGCCGCTGGATTTTATCAAGGAAAAATCCTGGATCCTGGTACTGATCGCGGCAGCGGTGAGCATTGTATCCTATTGCATATCATTAAAGGTTGCGGTAAGAAAGCGGGGTGTGATCTGATGGGCGGACTGTTATATAAAGACTTTGTTGCGATCAGGGGAAAACGCCTTGTGATAACCCTGACGGTCCTGACATGCATATTTACTGCGCTAAGGTTCCTGTTTTCGGATGCCGGGGCCTTCCCGAAGTTTCAGCTGATCAATGATGACGGCGATGTGTTTTTCTTTATGGATCTGCTTTTCTGGCAGGGAGAAGCGATGCTGCTCTGGCTTGGCGGATTATTCTGCCTGACGTTTTCCGCACAGATCCTGCAGTGTGATGAAAAAAATAAAACCGGACACTATCTGTCTGCCCTGCCGTTTTCAAAAAATACTTACATCGCATCGAAGTATGTCTTTTGCGGGATTTGCCTGTACGTCTTTTTGTCTCTTTATGAGATCTGGCATGTCGTGGCAACCGGCTTTATGAAAGAAGGCATTGTATTGGATTTTTCCTATATGTTTGCCGGTATGGCGCTTCCTTTTTTAGGCATTGTCATGTTGATCCTGACCATCGAACTGCCACTGTTTTTGCTGTTGGGAAGAGAGGTGGCAAAGGTGATCAAGAATGGCGCAGCTTTATGCATCGGACTTGCCGTGATCGCCTATCTGCTGTTTGGGGATTTGAATGTCTTTGCGCGTTTTGACTTCCATCTGATCATGACCTGGATGGAAACTCATTCCTTTGAAATGTTTCTGATCTCACTGCTGACGCCACCGGTCACGCTGGGGCTGTATTATATCTCCTACAGGATCGCCGTGAGATTCTATCGGGAGTAACGTAAAAACGAACGATCATTAAAGGAGTTCCTATATGATGACACAGATTGCAGATAAAACAACAGAAAATACAAAAGATAAAAAAGAAGAGGGAAGGCGCCTTGCGATCTATCTGGTGCTGAGTTTCCTGTTTGCCTGGGGGTGGTTTTTCCTGACCATCAGAAGCGGCGAGACCTGGGATGATATGTCTGCCGAAAAGCAGAGCCTGGTGGCCCTGGGTATGATGTGTCCCCTGATCGCCCATGTCCTCACAAGGCTGATCACGCGGGAAGGATTTGCCATGACAGGAGAAGGATCCATGATGCTGGGAATCGTTTTTCGGGACCGGAAATGGATCTGGTTTTTACTGGCATTTATTTTGCCCTGGGCTTACACAGAACTCGGTAATGTATTTTCACTGTTGATCAGTCCCGAAACCTTCGATCCGACTTATTATCAGGTTTTGGATGTAGACCGCAGAATATTGTTTTTGCTACCTGCCGGTGCCCTGATAAGCGGAACGGTCTCCTCCTTTGCTGCCTTCGGGGAAGAAGGCGGATGGCGGGGCTACATGATGCCAAAGCTCTTTTCGGTCATGGGCCGTGTGCCGGCGCTGATCACAGGCGGAATCATCTGGGGTCTGTGGCATGCGCCCCTGACCTGCATCGGTCACAATTTCGGAACGGATTACCCCGGCTTTCCCTATGTGGGCATCCTCAAAATGTGCATCTTCTGTACCCTCGTTGGCGTGATGCTTACCGTTCTGACAGAAAAGAGCGGCTCTGTCTGGCCGGCAGCCTTCATGCATGCCATTAGCAACGCGCATCCGGCGATCCTGCGGGGATTCATCAATCCGGATAAGGCGGCAGATACGATCGACTCAAGCCTCTGGTCCGGCAAGCTCATTTCTGTCCTGCTGGTGCTCATCGTATTCTTACTGATCCTCAGAAAACGCAATGGGATGCATCTTCCGAAAACAGTATAACTTGAAATTTATTTACAACTTCAAGCATATTCCTGATATTTCTCTTCCAGCTCTGCATCGGTGATCATGGTAACGCGGCCTGCATCGTACTGGGCCGTTACCCAGTCATAGATCTTTTTGATCCGCTCATCACTCTTTTGCAGTTCTGACTCGCCGCGCAGTTTCCGGTACTCATTTACCCAGAAGGCAACGCCGGCTACACCGGAAGTGTTGGTGATGGATACGCGGGGCGGACGATTCAGCAGCGCGCCTGTATCAAAAATGTTATAGATCTCCGGATTTTTCATCATCCCGTCTGCATGGATGCCGGCCCTTGTCAGGTTAAAGTTGCTGCCGACAAAAGGCGTCATGGGCGGGATGTTATAATTGGTCTGGCTGCGGATATAGTCGGCGATCTCTGTGATCACCTGGGTATTCATTCCGTTTAATGTTCCCCGCAGTGATGCATATTCAAATACCATGGCTTCGAGCGGCACATTACCGGTCCGCTCTCCGATCCCAAGCAGGGAACAGTTCACTGCACTTGCACCGTACATCCATGCTGTGGTGGCATTCACAACACCCTTATAAAAATCATTATGGCCGTGCCACTCGATCATCTCAGAGGGCACATCCGCATGATGCTGCAGACCGTAGATGATGCCGGAAACGCTTCGCGGCAGTGCGGCA
>JAFZNL010000306.1 GCA_017550925.1 Lachnospiraceae bacterium
ATGGGCAGGTTGATGGTAACTTTGGATGCATAGCTTACCAGTCCGATATAGTGGTCGGAACCGATATAGGAAGATGCATTGATCAGGGAACTCTTCAGTGCGTTCAGCGGCTCGCCGTCCATGGAACCGGATACGTCAGCCACAAACACTGCGATGATGGGCTTACCACCGTTCTTATTCTGTTTCCAGAGTTTCTGAGCTGCCAGATATTCCGCACCTGTCAGGCCCGGATCCTGTGCCTGGTAATCATCATGTCTGTTAAAACCTTTATCCGTCGCCAGTTTCTGGGATTCTTCATTTTTGCAGTATTCCGTAAAGAGTCTTGCTGCTTCCACTTCTTCGCTGGTATCCCAGTCAAAGGTATAGATGGGATGGTCATGACGGATGCCTGCGGGAACATAGACAAAGTCCTTCAGCTCCGGCGTATTCACATAGGCCTGCTCTTCCATAACCATGGCGTTGATGATGCCCTTCTTAGCGGAGTTTCTCAGAACTGCCGTGGTATAAGCAACCGGCGGTGAGGATTTCTGGTACTCCAGGAGCGCCTGGCTTGCCTGCTCCGACAGCGGATTGTTGTTATCAAAGGACTTGAGCATAGCCGTCAGGATATTCAAACCTGTACTGGAAGTATAGGGATTGGTGTAAGCAAACGTCAGATCCCCGGCATTGGACGCGGTCAGTACGTTGCCCACCGTTGCTTCTTTGTATTTCTCAATAAAGGAATCATACACGTCCTTCTTGATCAGGATTCCTGCTGTATTTCCGGCGATCCGATCTTCGATCTTGGTGATCCCAACGCCGGAAGCCTTCAGCATTTCGCCCCATGCAAAGTTAGAGGGTGCAAACACTTCGGGCTCATAAGCTCCGGCATTCATATAGGTCACAGCCTCACCGGAAGTGATCTTGCGGACCGATACGGAAACGCTCTTGCCACCAACGGTATAACCGGCCTTGTTGAACTTCTTAGCCACTTCATTCATCCAGTCATCCGGCGCATCCGCACTCATTTCGGTTGCCGCTGCCACCTCAATATCGATCTGGCCATTACCGCGGACCGTGATGGGGAAGGTATCGATATCCGCCAGGGCATCTGCCTCAGAAACCTCCTCGGAATAGATGTCCAGGATGGGATCCTCCACCGTGGATACGGAGACTTTTTTCAAAAGTGTGTTCATCTCCGTGGTCGCATCATCATAAGAAAGCGCATCCGCACGGTCATCATTTTCCGTTCTGACACCGCCGCAGCCTGAGAGCATCGTCACTGCAAGACTGGCTGAAAGCACGCCTGCTATGATCTTTTTTGACATTAAACTGATTTTTTTCATGTTTTTCTCCCTTTTATAAACGAAACCAATTCTCCAACTTTGGTTTAATAACAAATCTCGTTTTCTACTCTCCTCCGTCCTGAATGGATTCCAGGATGGTCTTTTTGTAAATCTCCAGCATGGACATATCGTCCGTGGAGTCGCCCTGGCGGTTTAAATATTCCGTCAGCGCAAATACAAATTCCTGTGACTGTTTCAAAATCCCCTGATTTGCATCCTTGCAGCTAAGCAGCTTGCCCCGGATCATTTCAACATCATCGGTAAGCTTATCGTCTGCCACTTCCATGTAATTGATAACCTTGCGGACATTCCGGCACATAGCCTGCTCCGCCTGATCCAGCACATCCTCTGTATCATAGAGCATATCCGCACCGTTGCTCTCAAGGAGCTTTCTGAGCCTTTCCTGATAATCATCCATGCTCGTCAGCTGCGCGATACAAGCCTCGATGGGGGTACGCAGCTGCGACCAGTTATCCTGGCTCTTTTGCGTCAGCACACGCCGAAGCGTTGCAT
Organism: Lachnospiraceae bacterium; assembly: GCA_017550925.1. Classification (GTDB taxonomy): domain Bacteria; phylum Bacillota; class Clostridia; order Lachnospirales; family Lachnospiraceae; genus RGIG7926. The sequence continues at coordinate 1,839 of JAFZNL010000306.1, forward strand.
TATCCAGCTTGCCCTGAACGGAAAGCCTGGCGGTCTGCTTTCTGTGCTGTTCTTCAATTGCCAGCTGCTCCTGCCGGCTGTTTTCCAACTGATCCTGCAGCCTGGATACCGTCACTGCGGAAGATACTGCCGTCCCGCCGGTAATGAGCGCCCCTGCGCCGATGACGCCGACCTGCAGCAGCCGGAACATCCTGATCCCGAGATAGATCACAATGGAATCCTTTGCCGCAAACACGCCGCCGATGGCCGCCAGGGAAACCCCTGCTGCGATCAAAACCTGAATCAACTTCTTTTTCAAAAAAAGGCCCTCTTTCTTGAAAGAAAATAACTATGATATCTTATATTCGTTTCACGGCACTAAGTATATCATACTTTTACCGTTTTTCAAACTCACATTACCGCAGGATATCCCTGCCTAATTTCCGGATTTGGAAAGAATGCGCACTCTCTGCATCAGTTCATCCTTCCTGTCGGACAGCATCAGTTTTTCCGTATACATGGAATAAGCCACCATGCCAAACTGCGAAATGAAGGAGGCTGCGTCGTTATTCGCCGTCAATTCCGTCACAAAGACCAGCATTTCGTTACCCTGTGAAAATACCTGATCCATAAAGGAAAGCGCCGACTCAAACTGCATCTCAACCTCCTGGCCCCGCTGGTCTATGAGGTCTTCTACAGTGCGGTCAAACAAATCTATTACACTTGAAAAACCATCCCCCCGGCGGATCGCCTCTTCTAAGAAATTTACAATCCTCAGGGACCTTCTGCGTTCTCGCGTAGAAAGCGCCCCCGCTGCCTCTTTTTTCTCCCGCTGCTCAC
>JAFZNL010000307.1 GCA_017550925.1 Lachnospiraceae bacterium
CCGCTGCCATCAAAAGCTTGGAAAGAACGCTTTCGATATCATTACCGATGTAACCTGCCTCTGTCAGGGATGTGGCATCTGCAATGGCAAGGGGAACGTCCAAAAGCTTCGCAAGCGTTTTTACCAGATAGGTCTTGCCGCAGCCGGTGGGTCCGATCATCAGGATATTGGACTTTTCGATCTCAATATCTTCCATGGTATCCGTCGCCACCCGCTTATAGTGATTATACACCGCAACGGAAATGACTTTTTTGGCATATTCCTGTCCCACCACAAAGTCATCCAGCTGTGCCGTGATCTTGTGGGGCGCCGGAATGTTTTTAATATCCAGTAAAGGTTCCTGCCCCTTCTCTTTTTTCTTCTTCTTTTTCAGTTTCTGTTTATTGGGGATGCCGCCGCTGCCCTGCAGGTCTGCGAAGTTCACAAAACTGATATTCGGATACTTCTCGGAGAGTTTTGACAGATCCATGTCCAGGGCTTTTCCCTGCATGGACGGATCCAGCATCCCCTGATAATCAAACTGACTGACCAGATCCATGGTTTTGTGCATGCAGTCATTGCAGACACAGATATTATTGGGAAGCTTGAACTGCTTACCCGTTACCCGTTCCGGCCTGCGGCAGGCGAAACATACGCTCTCATATTCATCGTCCGCATCTTCATTTTCCTGCGATACATCCTTCTGCGACGCATCTTCCTGTATGCTGTCGCTGTCTGCTGATACGATACCGTCACTGTCGCTGCCTGCAGCTTCGTCCAAATGCCCGCTGTCATCATGACTGATCGGCTGTTCTTTATGCTGTGTATATTCTGTAACTTCCCTGAAATCATGGATCTCTTTTTTCTGATCTTCCTGATCCATGTTCTCATCCAAATGATCCATATCGCTTACCTTTTATCTTTGCGCCTCCAATGTTACATACATCACCTGTTCATCATAGAAGGATCCCGGCGCCACCTGTACCTGTACCACTAGTTCCACTTCCGTTCCTGCGCTTGTGGCATCTAAGAGTTTAGACAGCTCTTCCATAGTCTTTACCGGTTCGCCGTCGAAAGCCGTAATGATATCGCCCTTCTTCAGACCGATGCGCTGTGCCGGCGTTCCGTCAAATACCTGCGCGATATAAACGCCGATGGGCAGTCCGTAGGTATCCCTTACATCCTCTGTCACATTGATGCCGGAAATACCGAGATATCCCTTCTGATTCTCGTCAACCGGCAGCCTTGTCTTTTTACTCATCAGTTCTTCCAGAATGGGCTTGGCAGTAGAAATGGGGATGGCATATCCCATGCCCTCGATGACCATGCCGCCGATCTTGTTGGAGTTGATGCCGATAACCTGTCCGTAGATGTTCAAAAGTGCGCCGCCGCTGTTGCCGGGGTTAATGGCAGCATCCGTCTGGATCAGCATTGCTGAATCCCCGTCCTCATCCTGGGAGTAGGCGCGGTTCACTGCAGAGATCACGCCGGTTGTCACGCTCTGACCATAACCCAAAGCATTGCCGATGGCGATGGCCGGTTCACCAACCTTTAGCGTATCGGAATCGCCAAGGGTAGCGATCCGGATCTTTTCCTTAGTTGCATCCCTCAGCTCCGTCATTCTGACAGCGATCACGGCAAGGTCCGCATCCGCATCCGTTCCTTTGACCACTGCGTTGTAAGTTTCATTATCGATAAACTGCACGGAAAGGGAGGTGGAATCTGCCACCACATGGTTATTGGTCACCACCAGCAGCTCCTCGTCATTTTCTCCGACGATGATGCCGCTGCCGCTGCCGTCTTCCCTTCGCTGCATCTCAAAGCCCCAATAGTTTTCCGTCACTTCATAGGTTCCGAAAATGGAGACAACAGAAGGCATGACCGCATCCACCACCTTCGTCACGTCCGTTACCACAGCAAGGTTTTCACCGGTAATGCTTTCGGAAACTTCTGCGTTTCCGGCATCCGATGCAGAATCTGCCTGCGCCTGTACAGTCTCCTGTTTTGCATCCTGGCTTTCTGCCTCCGCCTTTCCCGTCGCCTGCGCGCCTTCTGTAACGCTGCTGTCCTCTTCTGCGGATTTTTTATCCGGCTGGTCCGGTATGATGGGCTCAGCCTTTTCTATTTCCACCTCAGGTTTTTTTACCAGATGATCCTCCCTGGCCGCAGATGCGGAAGATGCCGGAAACAGGCGCAGAAGCACGATCATGACCGCACCGGCACAGAATCCGAACAACAAACCGGAAAAAACAATTCCGAAAAACTTCCCGACGCCGCCGGACTTCTTTTTCTTCGCAGGCTGCTGTGTCGTCTGCTGATGAGCCCCCTGGGAGGCTGCCTGCTGATAGGAACTCTGCTGCTGCCAGGTGCCCTGGCTCTGGCCTTCCTGCTCTGCTCGGGTACGCTGCGCAAAACTCATCTGCAGATCATCCTGCTGCCAGCCGCTCTGCACTGCAGAATTTTGTCCGGCATTCGTCTGTCCCGCGCTGCCGGTCTGCGTGCTGCCCTGCTGCCTATTATCCTGCTGTCCCCAGGTGTAAACGCTTTCGCCGTTTCTTTCATCTGTTTCAAAGGGATCGTACATAAAAACCTCTTTTCCCGGCCATCTATAATATGGCGTACATCCTGCTCATTCTTATCGTGAATACAGATTCCGCTGAAAACCCCTCCTTCATCCGGAGGCAATTTCACAAGTAATCACTTTACACCTATTTTGTGACGAAACTGTGACAGAATGCGTTTTGTATGATGATTGATTGAGGGGGGTGACGGTTATGAACAATAACCTCTACGAAAGATGCGTCCAAAATGCCTGATTCGACGTCAGTCTCATGACCAGCCGGCGGGGCAGCCGCCGATAACGTTTCCCAAGGAAAAAACCTGCATATTTGCAGCCACTGAGCCAGATCAGTGAAAGTACGGAAAAAATGCGACCTCCCGACAAGAGCATACGCACTTGAGATTTCAACATCTTTTTCCCTTCGTTCTCAGACGAGATCCCCTCAAAAACTTCCGGATGCATGGCCTGGGAAACCCCATTGTCAAAATTCCGCTTCAGCTGCGCAATCCCCCCATAGTTATGCGAATGATAGACCTTTGCATCCGCGCAGTAGGCCACTTTTCTGCCATCCTGCATTGCCCGATGCACATAAACCATATCTTCATTAAAAATGGCAGGCTGCGAAAAACCGCCGAGCGTGTCATAATCACTGCGCCTGTACATGGCGCACACATCCGAACAAAAATAGGTCTTGATGCCAAGCCGCGGCAGGTCATCAAGTCCCTTTACATAGGACTTGTCCGGATAATTAAATTGTCTTGTCATCTGTTCGATGCGGTTTGCATTCTGCCTGGGAAGCTGTCTGCCATAGGCAGCTGCGATATCTGCATCCGAAAAAGCATCTACAAGATGCTCGATCAGATACCTGTCCGCCGGCATAGCATCATCCGTCATCAAAAGCACAAAATCCGCCCCACTTTTTCGGATGGCTTCATCCCTGGTTCCCGCATGATCAAAATCTTCTTTGGCGATATGCCATAAAACCAGCTCAGGCCGATCTTCCCCAAGACCTGCGACTGCGCTGTCCATCATTTGGCGGATGCGCTTATCCAGCGTTTCCTTTTCATCAGCATCTTCAACGGTGTTCACCACCAGGATCTTTCCCGGGAGCGCACTTTGTCTGCAAAGCCGGGCAAACAGCTGTCCCAGCCTTGCATCCGGCCGATAAGTCGGGATCACCACATCCATAGAAGACATATCCGGTCTCTCCTTATGCGCCGGTATCCGCATGTACCTTGGCCGCGATGGTCTGTACCTGTGCGGAAGGATAGTAATCACCGGGATTTCCAAACAGGAACTCATGCAACAGCTTCACATCCGAGATCATATCGGTACTCATAACGGAGCTGCCACCCTTTACCATACCCGTGGTACGGAAAGCTTCATTGGGGAATCCATCAGTGGCTGCGATGGAATACTTATTGACATCCTTAAGCAGGTCGAGCACTTCCGATAATTCCAGGGAGGTTGCGATCTCCTCAAAGATGGTATTAGCCGCTTTGTTCAGGGTGACAATATCTGCTTTCTTTGCCTTATCCAGGATCGCCTGGATCACTTCCCTCTGACGCTCTGTTCTCTTAAAGTCATCACCGGCAGTGTAACGGATACGGCAATAAGAAACTGCCTGGATACCGTCTAAAGTCTGCATGCCGGTATTGGTTACCTTTGTATAGGTTTTGCCAAGGGATTTAGAGGTCTCTACCTGATAGTTATTCAGATGGGTGATCTCTGCAGAATCCACATCGATATCCACACCGCCAAGGGCATCAATAGTGTCTGCAACACCTGCCCAACCCACGGTCACATAATCGGTAATATTCAGGTCAAGGTTCATGTTCAGCATATTAATTGCCTGCAGCGCTCCGCCATAAGCATATGCACTGTTACACTTTCCATAACTATCATTCCCGAGGTTCAAATAGGTATCACGGTATACGGAAACCAGCTTGACTTCCTTGGTCTGCTCATTGATGGAAGCAACTAAAATGGTATCACTGCGATTACCCTTGCCAAGGGATTTATCCCTGGCATCCAGTCCGAACAGCGCCACGTTGCGGTATCCGCTCATATGGCCTGCCGAAACGCCCTCATTGGTCTGGATCGCATTAGGATCCGCCTTTGCGCCGGGATCTTCCATCTGGATCTCATCATTGATAACGATCTGGCTTTCATCCAAATCTTCATGATCGATCTTATTATACATACTCACCGCATACAGCGCGATCATCATCATGATCAGGACAAAGACTTCCACCGCGATCAGGATGATCCTGTTTCTGGTTTTGCGCTGCCTTTCCTCCGGCGTCAGGGCTGCCTTTGCTTTTGCCTTGCCGCGGGAATTTCCCCGGCCGCCGGAAACATTCCTTCCCGTCGTCTGCCTGCGGTTTTGTCCTCTTCTTTCGTCACTCATTCCTATTCTCCTTTAAGTTGCTTAAATTGCCCCTCAATTAATATGCATTCTTGTTGATAAATCCCTTGAAGATCGTCAAAAACAGGATCCTTAAGTCCAGTCCGACGGTCCAGTTTTCGATATAATACAGATCACAGTCGATCCTTTTTCGGATCGAGGAATCCCCTCTGAAACCATTGATCTGCGCCCATCCGGTCATGCCCGGACGTACTTGATGTTTGATCATATACCGCGGGATCTCTTCTTTGAATTTTTCCACAAAAAACGGTCTCTCGGGACGCGGTCCCACCAGGGACATATCGCCCTTGATCACGTTAAACAACTGCGGAAATTCATCCAGGCTGGTTTTGCGCAAAAAGCGCCCGATCCCTGTCACCCGGGGATCACCTTTCGTGGTCCATTCTTTTTCTTCATCTTCCGGTGTCTGCATCCGCATGCTGCGGAATTTATACATCTGGAAAGGCTTATTATGCAGCCCCACACGCTCCTGCTTAAAGATCACAGGTCCCGGGCTGGAAACTTTTACCGCTATGGCGATCACCAGCAAAAGCGGCGAAACAATGATCGCGATAACCAGACCCGCAACCAGGTCAAAGGCCCGTTTCAGCAGAATATTTAGGGTATTGGTCAGTGGTACCCTACGGATATTGATGACCGGCAGACCATCCACGTCCTCCGTATAAGGCCTGGAGGGGATCACAGAATTATAATCCGGGATAAACTTGGTATGGACACCGGATTTTTCACACAGACCCACGATCTCTTTCAGACGACCATACTGTTCCAGCGCCAGCGTGATAGCGATCTCATCCAGCTTATTCTGAGGCAGGATGTAAAACAGGTTATCAATCTTGCCGATAACACGCACGCCCTTGTATTCCGTGCCTCTCGGAATGGAATCATCCAAAATACCCCGGACCACATAACCCCACTGCGGGTTATGGCGTACCCTGTCGATATACTGCTCTGCCGCCCTGGAATATCCCACCAGCAGAATGTACTTGACATTGTAACCCCTGGCGCGAAGGGACTGCAGCACCATAAAGACGACAATGCGGAACGCCCCGTCAAGGCAGATGTTCAGCACATAGAAATAAAAGAGCATGGTTCTGGAAAAGTGGGGCTGTCTAATGACATACAAAATGCCGAGGAACAGAAACAGTCCCACGGTATTGGCCTTGATCACATTCCAGATGTCGCGCTTCATGCTGCTGGCGCGTTTGGCCGTATACAGGTTAAATAAATAATACAGGATCAGATATCCCGGAACAATCACCAGCAGCGCCGAGAAATAGGTCTGCCTGTTCAGGGTACCGGCCGCCACATCCCGCATGAAGAATGAGATCCCGCTCTTAAATTTCAAAAACCAGGCAAGCAGATACGTTACCACTACGAGCAGCGCATCAATGCACACGTGCAGCCTGTTAAAGTATTTCTGATTGTCTTTGATCATCCCAAATCACCTTGCACACTAAAGAGTATTCTACCTTATTTTTGTAGAAAGGGCAAGATTCTTCCACAATAACAATTGCACCATAATATAGGAAGGCAGTCTTTTCAAGGAAAAACGTACCTTTTTGCTTCGGCCTTTTTCGGAAACAGAAAGACGGATCCCCTTCCAAAGTCCTTTGATATAGACGCCCCCGAGTCCTTTCATGGTAAAAAAGCAGGTCTTCACAAAAAAGCCCACCAGTAAAAAAGGCAGATTCAAAAGGATCTGCAAAAGCGGCATGTTCTTCGCGATCAGATAAACACTATTCCTCGAAGACAGGTCCACCTTAAAGGCATTATGCCGGCTGCCGGAGGTGCCACTGCCCGCATGATAGACGATGGCCGCAGGCGCCGTCACATTCAAAAACCCGTGCAAAAGCGCCCGGTACCCCACATCCACATCCTCCAGGTAGGCAAAATGGTTTTCATCAAACATCCCCAGCTTTTTCAGTGGCGATCTACGGTAGATTGCCGCACCCCCACAGGCGGAAAACACCCGGCGCGC
>JAFZNL010000308.1 GCA_017550925.1 Lachnospiraceae bacterium
ACTCTGATCGCTGAGATCTACGAACAGACAAAGCGGATCCTGCAGGTGGCAACGGATTATGCTTTTGATGAAAACCTGTGGCATAACTATCTGACCTTTCTTTTGATCACCAATGAAAATCCCTTTTCCATAACCTGTGAAAAAATGGGGGCCAGGGACGGCGCCAGCGTGAATACCTTTGTGAAAAATGATTATGAGGTATTCCGCAAGCTTTTTAATTTCGATTTTACGCCTATTGAAGAAGCCCTGGGCATTCAGTGCTTTTCCGTGTTGCAGAACTATACGGCCATTGGAAAGCCGGAACTGATGTATAACAAAAATGTCAGCGAGAAAGTACGGGCGCTCTCTAAGAAACTGGAAAAAGCGAAGGATACGGATGCGTTCTTTGATGCGGTGACCGGCTTTTACAGGGACTATGGCGTCGGCATGTTCGGTCTGAACAAAGCCTTCCGCATCCGGACGGCTGGAGAAAGCGCGGATATCTATCCCATCAACAATATGGAAGTTGTCACCTTAGACGACCTGGTGGGCTATGAACTGCAGAAGAAAAAACTCATCGACAATACCGAAGCCTTCTGCAAGGGGATGCCGGCCAACAATGTGCTGCTTTTCGGAGATTCCGGCACCGGGAAGTCTACCTCTATCAAAGCTATCGTCAATCAATACTATGACCAGGGCCTTCGGATGATCGAAATCTATAAGTATCAGTTCCGGTATCTTTCCGAAGTCATTGCCCAGATCAAGAACCGGAATTACCGTTTTATCATCTACATGGATGACCTTTCCTTTGAAGAGGATGAAACGGAATATAAATTTTTAAAAGCCGTTATCGAAGGCGGCGTGGAGACAAGGCCGGAGAACATCCTGATCTATGCCACATCAAACAGAAGGCATCTGATCAACGAGACCTGGAAGGACCGCCGGGATGTGGAAATGAATCAGGGCATCCATCATTCCGACACCATGGAAGAAAAGCTCTCCCTGGTACACCTGTTCGGTCTGACCATCGGCTACACCAAGCCTACCAAAAAGGAGTTTAACCATATCGTCACCGAGCTGGCAGAGCGCAACAGCCTTGATCTGTCGGAAGAGGCATTGTTAGCAGAGGCAAACAAATTTGAGATGATGTACGGCGGCGTTTCCGGCAGGACAGCGCAGCAGTTTATCAATTACCTGCTATCGGGGCAGAGCGGCCTGACAAAGTAAATGCAACCGAAATGAGTTTACATGTGTATTCATATTAGATGTAAAAATCTAAATACGGAGGACAGACACAATGAAAGAAAACGAGCAGATCAGGGACAACGTATCGCTGCAAGGCGCAGCCAAAGATTTAAAGAGCGCAGTCACACGCCTCTACAACGAAGACCCTGAAGGATATGAGTATGCCAGAGAAAACCTTTCCTACCTTGCTGCTTATCTGCAGCACATTTCCGCAAAACTCAAAGAACAGATCAGGCTTCATCCGAATAACCGCGCGCTGCAAGAACAGGAGCAGACCATTTCAAAAGCCGGAACGGCATTTGCGAACCTCCTTGAGAATTATGATCCTGACAGGAAAAATGCAGATTATCAGGAAATGGCAGAGAGCATCATCGCCGCGAAAAATCTCTTTTTGAAAAGAGATGACAATTATGAACTGACCTACAATCAGTTCAAGCAGTTTGATCAGGATTTTGAACAGGGCATGGATACCCAGACCTTCGGACAGGTCATGGACAGCGTCGGAGAAAAGTTCGGCCTTGGCCTTGGCGGTTTCGGGAAAACCCTTCAGGAGGAGATGTCCGGAGACGGAAAAGCGCTAAGCGCCGGTCAAATAAAAATGGACCGTTTTGTCAGATCCGAACTTGGAAGTTTTACCCTCAGGATGCTCGACCCCTATGAAGATTTTTTGCGCAGTGAATGGAAAAAATATGAAGAATCCATAGGACAGGTGCTGCGGGACAACGACCGTAACCTCCGGGGATCGGGAGAATTTCATGAGGCCTGCCTTGCCCTTCACACGGAAGTTTCGGTGTTGAACGATCTGATCAGCGATCATCAAAAACTGTACAACCGGGATCAGGGCGGAACCCTTCAGCAAAGACAGGATCTTGCGATCCGTATGGGCCAGAGCATCAAGATGATCCAAAGGATGCACAAGGTTGCCAAGAACCTTGCGCCAAAAGACCATCCAAATGATTTTTTCAGAAAAGATGATTTAAATCCCAGCGTAGCGACAGAAGCGCGGATGAAACAGTGGGCTTTTGATACCGAAGAAACCCGTGTTTATTTTGCAAATAACACGATGAATTTCTTTAAGGCGGATAATGCAAAGCATAAGATGCATTACTATGACAGGACAAATCCCCTGACACTGGAGGTTCCCGGATATGCCAGCAAAGAAATGGCCATGACGGTATTGGCCCAGAACCTAAACAGCAATAAGAAACTGAAACTCTATTTCCATGAGATGCGCAACAACCTGGCATATTTTGCAAAATACCAGGGATATGCTTCCGATGTTTTTTCAAATGACAATGAGGTTAAGGGACATGTCAGTGAGCAGGCGAAAAAACTGTATGAGAAGTTTACACAGTTTGAAGAAAAACTAAATGCGCTGTCCAAAGACATCGGGGATAAGACAAAGCAAAAGAAGGCGCTCGAAGATGCGGTGGAAACCTTCAACGGCCTGCAGCAGACCATGAAGGACATAAAGCAAAACTTTTCCATGAATCCCGAAGTGATCCGGTGTGTCAGCGAAATCTGCGGAACCTTCCCGGCAATGTGGCAGACGCTCAATTTTTCGGTGGGGATCAAAGATATTACAAAAAAATATCCCACCCTTAACCTGAAGATTCCTCAAAACTGTGTTTATATGCCAAGGTGGTATGAAGCGGATGATTATGAACTTAGGGATCTGACAAGTGCGCAGTTGCATAAATCAGAAAAAGACTTAAGTCAGGAAAATAACAACTTTAATCAGACAGAAACAGAACTTCAGACGCAGCTCGGTAAAAAAGTCCTGCAGGATGCCTTGTCAAACAGCGGTTTTTTCAAAACCCTGAAATCCTGGAGCAAACAGATTAAGGATATCCGTGATGCCGCGGAAGATAAAATAAAAAATTCCCTTGATGATACTTGGACACAGCAATGCCTGGCCAACACGATAGACAGACGCAGCGGCAAAAGCAGTTTAAATTCTGCTATCAATACCTGCGAACAGTTTGTCAAAAATCACAAGGCAGGAGATGAAATAGACGAACAGACCGCATATGATGTCGGACATGCGATCATAGAGGCACAAAAAGGATTTGTCACGGCAAGCACCCCTTCGAGAGTGATGAATTTCCGAGGCACGCCAGAGACCTTCATGCGGTATTGCGGCGGCATTGCAGATGCGATGGAAAAGCAGTTCGTATCTGTGGTCAAAAATGCAGACCCTGTGAAACATGCACAGAACTATATTGCATCGCACCGGGGCGTTTTTATGCCTCCGGGAAATGATGACAAGGATAAAAAGATCGAAGCGGCAGCGAAGGCAGTGGCAGCCTACCACTGGATGAAGGAAGCAAATGACCCGAAAAAAGCCGGAAAGAAGATTGCATTTTCCACTTCAAAGATCGAAAACTACGCAAGAACCCTGAAGAATAATCCCTTATTCAAAACAGCCGTTGACAACAGATATACGGATCCGGGGTCAACCAAGGATCATACCATTGCAAGATTGTATGATGTGGTAATGCGGCCGTTTACGATCGAGGCAAGTAAAAATCCGGACGTCAATGAGAAATATACCAAAGCACTGAAAGAGTTGCAGAAACTCGGCAGAATCCTCGATACGGCAAAAGGAGCCGGCGCGGATTATCAGAAGTTTTTTAAGAGCCTGAAAAAACTCGATAACATGGATCTTGATTTTGTGACCATGGATAAGAAGTGCGAACTTTTAAATGAGATCTATCAGGCAACGGACGGATATATGAAAGGCCGCAAAAGCACTCGCTTTTTCAAAGAAGCAAGGGAGCATTTTGAACAGTGTCTGGATGCGCTCGCCATCCTGAAAACCACGGGCAATGCGGGAAAAGAACTTGCCGACCGGCTTGTGGAGCGGACCAATGAAGTCCGCCGCAGCCACTGGTTCCAAAGCGAGGTTTCCTTAGAGGGTCGTAATAATGTAGAGACCATGAAGAGGCTGGCCGCCCTTCGCAAGATTCAGGGAACGGAAAAATCGGATCTGGAGATTGCCGTCCGTGAAAAGACAATAACGGACGAGGGTCTGATCCGTGCCAACGAGGATTTCGGTAAGAAGGAAAATGCGGATCGATTAAAAGAGATGACAGGCGAAAAACTCATCGATGTCAGCAAGAAGCAAAAAGAACTTCAGCGTTTCCTGAAAGAATCGAAGAGTGCTTCCCCCTTCGTTGCAAGAAAGAACATTTCTTCCATGCTGGCACTTTCCATCATTCCTGCCTTTAAGGATGCACAGGACAGAGCGGTGATCAGAGAAAGCGATTTTAATGCGGCCTGCGAGATCATGCAGCAGCATACGGTAGTGGATGACCTGGTAAAAACCTATAAATCGCCGAAGAACAGGAAGGATCTGGCAAATCATGCCGAACCGCTGAAGCACCTTCGCAGCCAGTTTGATTCCAAGGTCACAGCCCTGAATGCAAAACTGAGGGAAGAAGATGCACAAATGCTCGGTCCCGATGCAAAAGGTCTTGATTATCAGCAATACAAGCAGGCGTGTGCGAATAAGATCCGCCAGGATGAGATCAATGAGAAAAAGAAACTGGCCGAAGAAAAGAATCAGCGCAGAAAAGAAGCGCAGATGGACAAGGAGTACATTAAGTACTTAAACCGTATCACAGGCGCGAAAATGATCACACCGGCCAGAAGAAAAGAACTGCTGCTGAATTTCTATGTTTCCGATGTCGGCGACAGGCCCATCGCAGAGAACGTCAAGAATATGGTTGATGCAGATGTTCAGAAGAAGGGGAACGCCCAAAAGGTGAAAAATGCCAATAAAGCCTTATAATATAGGCACTGTAGAGGTGCACTGAAAAATTCACCTTGCATTAAACGGCTATTTTGAGTATGATAGAGATTGGTTTTCTCTATCATACTCTTTTTGATGATAGGGTCAAAAGGTACAAACCCGAGTGTGCTTGCACAAACGAGGGTTTGACATTGTGACCCGCAAAACATGAGCAAGTAGCGATTTGCATAGCAAATCAGCGGATTGCGAATGTTTTAGAATTGCGAGAATTGCCGGAGGCAATGGAGCAATTCGTTTCATCGAATTTTTAACAACTTAGGAGACAATTATGAACGCGAACATCGTATGTATCCCCGGTGACGGGATCGGACCCGAGATCGTAGCCGAGGCAAAGAAAGTATTAAACAAAGTGGCGGAGAAGTACGGACATGAATTTGTATTCGAAGATGTCCTGATGGGCGGCGCTTCCATTGATGCATATGGCGTGCCCCTGACAGATGAGACCATCGCAAAGGCAAAAGCGGCTGATGCAGTGCTCATGGGCTCCATTGGCGGAGATGCCAAGACTTCCCCCTGGTATAAACTCGAGCCTTCCAAGCGTCCCGAGGCAGGACTTCTTGGGATCCGTAAAGCCCTGAACCTGTTCGCAAACCTGCGGCCTGCAGTTTTATATGAAGAACTGGCTGCGGCCTGCCCGCTGAAAACCGAGATCAGCTCCAAGGGTTTTGATATGATGATCATGCGGGAACTGACCGGCGGACTGTATTTTGGCGAGCGTAAGACCTATGAAGAAAACGGCGAGACCAAGGCCGTGGATACCCTGGTTTATTCCGAAAGCGAGATCCGCAGGATCGCCATCAAGGCTTTCGACATCGCCATGAAACGCAGAAAGAAAGTGACCAGCGTGGATAAGGCCAATGTGCTTGATTCCTCCAGGCTTTGGAGAAAAGTCACCGAAGAAGTGGCAAAAGACTATCCGGAAGTGACGCTGGAAAATATGCTGGTAGATAATGCGGCAATGCAGCTGGTAAAAGACCCGGCGCAGTTTGACGTGATCCTGACCGAGAACATGTTCGGCGACATCTTATCCGATGAAGCCAGTATGGTAACCGGTTCCATCGGCATGTTAGCATCCGCTTCCTTAAACGATACCAAATTCGGACTCTATGAGCCCAGCGGCGGCAGCGCACCGGATATTGCAGGAAAAGGCATCGCCAACCCCATCGCAACCATCCTGTCCGCAGCCATGATGCTCCGCTTTACCTTTGACCTGGACAAGGAAGCACAGGACATCGAAGATGCAGTCAAAAAAGTCCTTGCCGACGGTTTCCGCACCATCGACATTATGCCCCAGGACGAAGAGGGCAAAGCGAAGGTGACCCAGATTGAAACCAAAGAGATGGGTGACAAAATCTGCGAGAGACTATAGTTTTATAATACTATTCACAATCATGCAAAGCCTCTCGCATCCCATGCGGAGAAATAAATAATAAATAATCGAGGAGCAGTTTCGCGAGGAATAAGGGACGTTTTCCGGGGCGACTTCTGTAGCGGAGGCGAAGCCGGAGCAAAGCAGGAGAACCGGAAAATGGCCGGTTCCGGGAGAAACTGCGGAGTAAATATTTTACATGGAGGATAATACACTATGAAGAGCGACAACATGAAACAGGGCGTGCAGCAGGCACCAGCCAGATCACTTCTGAACGCACTTGGTTATACCGCTGAAGAGATCGCAAAACCCATGGTAGGTATCGTATGCTCCTACAACGAGATCGTACCCGGCCATATGAACCTGGATAAGATCGCTGAGGCTGTTAAACTCGGCGTGGCTGAAGCAGGCGGAACTCCTGTTATGTTCCCGGCAATCGCGGTTTGCGATGGTATTGCCATGGGACATATCGGCATGAAATATTCCCTGGTGACCCGTGATCTGATCGCTGATTCCACGGAGGCTATGGCCATCGCCCATCAGTTTGATGCCCTGGTCATGATCCCCAACTGTGATAAAAATGTACCCGGACTTTTGATGGCTGCAGCCAGAGTGAACGTTCCCACCGTATTTGTATCCGGCGGTCCCATGCTGGCAGGCCATGTAGGCGGCAAGAAGCGCAGCCTTTCCTCTATGTTCGAGGCAGTGGGCGCCCATGCAGCAGGCAAGATTGACGACGAAGGACTGCTCGAATTTGAAGAAAAAGTATGTCCCACCTGTGGTTCCTGCTCCGGTATGTATACCGCAAACTCCATGAACTGCTTAACGGAAGCCCTGGGTATGGGCCTTCGCGGAAACGGTACCATCCCGGCAGTTTATTCCGAAAGACTGAAACTGGCCAAGAAAGCCGGTTATGCGGTTATGGATCTTTTAAAGAAAGATATCAGACCCCGCGATATCATCACCAAAGATGCGATCTTAAATGCACTGACGGTGGATATGGCGCTTGGATGCTCTACAAACTCCATGCTCCATCTGCCGGCCATCGCTCATGAGATCGGCTTTGACTTTGATATCGCTTTTGCAAACCCTATCAGCGAAAAGACCCCGAACCTCTGCCACTTAGCACCGGCCGGTCCGACCTACATGGAAGATCTGAACGAAGCAGGCGGTGTTTACGCTGTTATGAAGGAACTTGCAGATATCGGTCTTTTGAACACCGATTGCATGACTGTAACCGGCAAGACCATCGGCGAGAATATCGCAAATGCCGTGAACATGAATGAAGAAGTCATCCGTCCGGTATCCAATCCTTATTCGAAGACCGGCGGACTGGCTGTTTTAAAGGGTAACCTTGCTCCCGACGGTTCCGTAGTGAAACGTTCCGCAGTGGTAGAAGAGATGATGGTCCATGAAGGACCGGCAAGAGTCTTCGACAGTGAGGAAGATGCCATCGAAGCCATCCTCGGCGGCAAGATCAAAGAAGGCGACGTGGTTGTGATCCGCTATGAAGGACCGAAAGGCGGCCCGGGTATGCGTGAGATGCTCAACCCTACATCCGCCATCGCAGGCATGGGTCTTGGCTCTACCGTAGCCCTGATCACAGACGGACGTTTCTCCGGCGCATCCCGCGGCGCTTCCATCGGACATGTTTCTCCCGAAGCAGCAGTGGGCGGCCCCATCGCCCTGGTAGAAGAAGGCGATATCATTTCCATCAACATTCCGGAAATGAAGCTGGATGTCAAGGTCAGCGATGAAGAGATGGCAAAGAGAAAAGAAGCATGGCAGCCTCGTGAGCCCAAGGTAAAGACCGGTTATCTGGAAAGATACTGCGCAATGGTTACCAGCGGAAACCGCGGCGCGATCTTAGAAGTACCGGGAAAGAACTGATCGAAATATTTATTGAATGAAGGAGAGATATAAAAATGCAACTGACAGGCGCAGAAATCGTAATCGAGATCCTCAAGGAGCAGGGCGTTGACACCGTTTTCGGTTATCCCGGCGGAACCATTTTGAACATCTATGATGCCCTTTACCAGCATCAGAGTGAGATCCGCCACGTGCTGACTAGCCATGAGCAGGGCGCAGCCCATGCGGCAGACGGTTATGCAAGATCCACCGGAAAAGTGGGTGTCTGCATGGCAACCAGCGGACCGGGTGCCACCAACCTGGTTACCGGTATCGCAACGGCTTTTATGGATTCCGTACCGATGGTAGCCATCACCTGTAACGTAAACCTGCCGGCCCTTGGCAAGGATTCCTTCCAGGAAGTGGATATCGCAGGCGTGACCATGCCTATCACCAAACATAATTATATCGTAAAGGATATTAATAACTTAGCCACCAAACTTCGCAGAGCGTTCAAGATCGCAAAGAGCGGAAGACCGGGACCTGTCCTTGTGGATATCACCAAGGATGTGACAGCCAACAAGACAGAGTATACGCCCGAAAAAGCACAGGAAACCGAGCGCATCAGCAAATTCACGGATGCAGATATCGATACCGTGGCTGATATGATCGCTGAGGCAAAAAAGCCCTTCCTCTATGTGGGCGGCGGCGTGATCTTATCCGGTGCAACAAAAGAGCTGGCTGAGCTTCAGAAAAAGATGGACTGCCCGGTCTGCGATACTCTGATGTCCAAGGGCGCTTTCAATGGCTATGATGAAATGTACACCGGCATGATCGGCATGCATGGTACCAAGGCGTCTAACCTTGGCGTTTCAGATTGCGACCTGCTGATCGCTCTCGGCGCCAGATTTTCTGATCGCGTTATCGGTAATCCCAGCACTTTTGCTGCAAAGGCAAAGATCGTACATATCGATATTGATGCGGCTGAGATCAATAAGAATATCAAAACGGATGCCTTTATCGTAGGCGATCTGAAAGAAGTGCTGACCAAATTGAATGCGAAGATCGCACAGAAGGATCTTCCGGAGTGGAAAGCACAGATCAAGAACCTGAAAGAAACCTATCCTCTGGCATATGATGAGAACGTCCTGACCTGCCCTTATGTGATCGAGGAGCTGGATAAAGCGACAAACGGCGAAGCGATCATTACTACGGATGTGGGACAGCATCAGATGTGGGCTGCACAGTATTATCATTACACCAGCCCCCGTACTTTTATCTCATCCGGCGGCGCCGGGACCATGGGCTACGGACTTGGAGCCTGCATCGGTGCCCAGGTGGCAAATCCCGACAAGATCTGCGTTAACATCGCTGGCGACGGATGCTTCCGCATGAATATGAACGAACTGGCAACGGCCAGCAGATACAATATCCCGGTCATCGAGATCGTGATCAACAACTCCGTGCTTGGTATGGTAAGACAGTGGCAGACACTGTTCTACGGTAAGCGTTATTCCCAGACTGTGCTGACGGATAAAGTGGATTATTGCAAGGTTGCAGAAGGACTTGGTTGTATGGCGATCCGCGTGACTAAGAAAGAAGAGGTTGCGGATGCACTGAAAAAAGCCATTGATGCAAAGGCTCCGGTATTGATCGAGGTAGTCATCGATCCGGACGACAAAGTATTCCCCATGGTACCTGCAGGAAAGCCCATTGAAGAAGTGTTTGATGCATCCGATCTGAAAGAAGAATGATTAAAAAACGCAAAGGAAACGAAAGCAGTAAAAGGCATTAGAAGAGTAAAAAAGACATGAAAAAAGTAATAGGTATCGTTATCGCTGCAGTCATATTGTTACCCATTGTGACATGCGCCGTAGGTTATGGTTATCTGAATTATCGCTATCAGGATAATTTTATGCCTGGGCTGTCTATCAATAATGTGTATGCAGCGGACATGACAATTGAACAGGTAAACGCGAAACTGAAAGAGGATTTTGTCGTTCCTGATGTGACGATCACGGATAAAGACGGAAAGACCTATATCTTTTCCATGTCAGAAGCGGGATATGATGAAAACTATACGGATGATCTGAAACAGATCAAATCACAGCAGACGGTAATGAAGCTGGTTTCCCGCGTAACGGATTCAGATGCACAGGCGGATACAAGGGAATTGACCGCGAAGATCACCTACGATGAACAAAAGCTGATCGATTACCTGGATGACCTTGATTTTATCAAGGATAATACTGCGATGGCCGGGAAAAAGATTGAGATTAAAAAAGACAGGGCACAAGGTTATTATCTGGTGGATGAAACAGTTGATATGCTCAATCATGAAAAAGCAAGGAATGCCATCGTTGATTCCATCGCAGAGGGTGATTATGAGATCGATCTGGTAAAGGAACAGTGCTATGACCAGCCGACCAATTATACGCCCTCCCAGGATTATGCGCTGAAGATCTGGAACAAGCTGAAACCTTATATGAACAGCGAGATCACCTATGTCTTTTCTGACAGTAATTACGTCTTGAATGGCGCTAAGATCGCTGACTGGATCAAGGTGAATGACAACGGAAAGTTTGAATTGGATGAGTTTGACAACCTGGTTCTTGATGAAGAAGCGGTGACGGAATTTGTTAAGGAGTTTTGTGATAAGTACAGCACTGTCAACAAACCGAGGACCTTTAAGTCTCATACCGGAGATATGGTGACCATTGAAAAGGGTACCTATGGAAGCAAGATCGATTACAAGCCGGAGCTGGAATATCTGCTCAATCAGATCCCTCGCGGAACACAGACCATGCGCGAACCCGAATACACGCAAAAGCCTTATTCCGGGCTGACGGGCCTGAATGATATCGGAGATACCTATATTGAAGTGGATATGTCGGAGCAGCACCTTTATTACTATGTCAAGGGAACGCTTAAACTGGATTCGGATGTGGTAACAGGCTGTACCGGTCTTGGCCGCGGCACCCCGGAGCGTGTCTGCTATGTGTATTTCAAACAGAGAAACAGGACACTCCACGGAGAAGATTACGATACTTTTGTGAATTACTGGATGGCGGTTTATAACAATATCGGAATTCATGATGCAAACTGGCGTGGCAAATTCGGCGGCACCATCTACAAATCAGCCGGTTCCCACGGATGTGTAAATACGCCCATCGCAAAAGTGAAAGAACTCTACGATATGGTGGATGTTGGAACGCCCGTGCTGTTGCACTACTAAGATGCCATGTATGAAAATAAGTACTTGACGCTTTGGACGATGAAAAGTACAATATTTACGGATGATTTTGATATTTTTTTAACAATCTTAAACGTATAAATAAAGTCAAAAACATTAAATTTGTCAAAGTCCGGTGTAATACAATAACCGGAACGAAATATATCTATTCAACCAACGAGGAGGAGAAAGAAATGTCAAGAGTTTACAATTTTTCGGCCGGACCTGCTGTTCTGCCAGAAGAAGTACTGAAGGAAACAGCAGATGAGATGAAGTATTACCAGGGATCCGGTATGTCCGTTATGGAGATGAGCCACAGATCCAAGGTTTATGACAAGATCATCAAAGACGCTGAGCAGGATCTTCGGGACCTGATGAACATTCCCGATAACTACAAGGTTCTGTTCCTGCAGGGCGGTGCAAGCCAGCAGTTTGCAATGATCCCCATGAACCTGATGAAGAACAAAAAAGCCGGCTATATTGTAACCGGTCAGTGGGCTAAGAAAGCTTACCAGGAAGGCAAGATCTACGGCGAGGCAATTGAGCTTGCTTCTTCCGCTGACAAGACATTTTCCTATATTCCGGATTGCTCCGATCTGGACATTCCTGATGATGTTGACTATGTATATATCTGTGAGAACAACACCATCTACGGAACCAAGTTCAAAGAGCTGCCCAACACCAAGGGACATACCCTGGTTGCAGACGTTTCTTCCTGCTTTTTGTCTGAGCCTGTAGACGTTGAGAAATACGGCGTGATCTACGGCGGCGTTCAGAAGAACATCGGACCTGCAGGTGTGGTTATCGTGATCATTCGTGAAGACCTGATCACCGAGGATACCCTTCCGGGCACACCCACCATGCTGAAGTATAAGATCCATGCAGATGCACAGTCTCTTTACAATACACCGCCTGCATATGGCATCTACATCTGCGGCAAGGTATTCAAATGGCTGAAGGCACAGGGCGGCCTGGCTGAGATGAAGAAACGCAACGAAGAGAAGGCAAAGGTTCTCTATGATTTTCTGGATGAGAGCAAACTGTTCAAGGGCACAGTTGTTGCAAAAGACCGTTCCCTGATGAACGTTCCTTTCGTAACCGGCAACGAAGAACTGGATGCAAAATTCGTCAAAGAAGCAACCGAAGCAGGCTTCGTAAATCTGAAAGGCCACAGAAGCGTCGGCGGCATGAGAGCTTCCATCTACAACGCTATGCCTATTGAAGGAGTAAAGAAGCTCGTAGAGTTTATGAAGAAATTCGAGAGTGAGAATGCGTAATAAATTCAAAGGTGTTGAAAAGCTCGTAGAGTTCATGAAGAAGTTCGAAGAAGCCAATTCATAATCAAATATAAGGAGATAAAGAGATGTTTAAATATACATGCCTCAATCCCATCGCACAGGTAGGACTTGACGGATTTGACGCAAACTATGAAAAGACAGACGATATCAATGAGGCGCAGGGCGTTTTGGTCAGAAGCGCATCCATGCATGAGATGGACCTTCCCGACAGCCTTCTCGCAGTAGCAAGGGCAGGCGCAGGTGTGAACAACATCCCGCTGGATAAATGTGCAGAAAAAGGTATCGTTGTATTCAACACCCCCGGTGCCAATGCAAACGGCGTAAAGGAACTTGTTCTTGCCGGTATGCTGATGGCCTGCCGTGATATCGTGGGCGGTATCGAGTGGGTAAAGACTGATGCAGCAGATGAGAATATCGCAAAGGCTGCTGAGAAAGAGAAAAAGAAATTTGCCGGAACTGAGATCCAGGGCAAAAAACTCGGTATCATCGGTCTTGGCGCCATCGGTGTTCAGGTGGCAAATGCAGCCATCCATCTTGGCATGGACGTTTACGGTTATGATCCTTACCTGTCCGTTACCGCTGCATGGAACTTAAGCCGCAATGTTAAGCATGTGATCGATGTCAATGAGATTTATGAAAACTGCGATTTCATCACCATTCATGTACCGCTTTTGGATTCCACCAAGGGCATGATCAGCAAGGAAGCGATCTCCCGCATGAAGGACGGCGTGATCCTCTTAAACTATGCAAGA
>JAFZNL010000309.1 GCA_017550925.1 Lachnospiraceae bacterium
ATAGGACCCTCTTGCATCGATGGTCAGTTTTCCTTCCTGACGCAGCAGCAGCTCGCCGTGACGGCCTGTCGCATCATTTCCGATGCCGTAATAAGCCTTGTGATTGGGCAGGATCGTCAGATTGCCGCTGCCCTCCAATGAAAACCTGGCAGATTCCGGCACACGCACGCCGCAGCCCCTGAGCACATTTTCGCCTTCGATCACGCAGACCACATCCGCCCGCTCTCCCACATCGATACAGGGTCTGTCCTTCACATTGGATAAATACACATTCTCCAGGGTGATCCTGCCCGTATACCCCGCTTCCACACTGATGTGGATCTCCGTCTTCATGGAAGGGGTCCCCACAATCGTAATGTCTTTGTAGACGATCTCACCCCTGCCGATCACGATATCCGTGCATTCTTCCTTGACCAGCGACAGCAGTGAAACACGGTTCGTCTTACCCGCGATATAGACACGCATGGACCGCCCGTCCTTTTTCTCCAGCTGATAACTTTTGATCTCCCGGATCACGCTCTCATCGATCTGCGTGATAAATTCCGGCGCGGGCTTTGCCGTATAATATCCCTGGATGAGATCTGCCCCAAGCAGGATCACCGTCCGCAGTTCCTCTGCCGTCTCAACCCCTTCCGCCAGGGCCTTGATGTGATTATCATGGCAAAACTCGATGATCTCCCGGACAAAATGCTGTTTCTGCGGCCTGTTCTGGATATCCGATAACAGTGAGCGGTCAATTTTCACATAATCCGGCATATAACGCAGCAGGTTGCTGATATTGGAATACCCCGTGCCGTAATCGTCGACAGCGATCTCAATATTGATCTTCTGGAAAAACTCCTTTAACCCGATCAGCTGATCATCCGAAAGCTCAGCTTCTTCCGTCAGTTCCACCACCACAACATCGGAACGCTCCGAAAGTCTGCTCCCGATCTTTTCATGATTCTCAACCCGGACTCCCGGGATACTGTTGATAAAAATCTTGGCCTCAAATTCGCCCCAGTGCTCATCCACGATATCCAGCACATTGCAGAACGTAGCCTGTTCCACATCGGTCAGACGGTCCATCATATCCGCATATTTGATGATGGTAAGGGGCGATACCCGTCTCTCACTCTTCGAGCGCATCAGCGCCTCATAGGAATAAATGCTTCCGTCCTGGGCACTGACGATGGGCTGGAAATGATAGGTCAGAAGATTTTCGTCAAGGATCTTTTTGACCGTATCATAATCTGCCTGCTCCTCGCTGCTCAAGTTCTGATAAGCCGACACGATCTTGACAAACTTGCTGGTCTGCATCTTGTCCAGCTGATCCTGCAGGCCTATAACCGCCAGTTGCCGTCGCAGCGATTCAAAGCAGCGTGACACTGTTCCGATCCATCTGCGGAACACTTCTCCATACGTACCGGGGTAGTTATAGCCTACCACGGCATAACCGAAATTCTTATCCTCATAGTAAACGGGAGTGAAGAAAAATACACGTGGCGCATCCGATTTTTCCAAAAGCCCGGGCAACATCTGCGCCGTCTCAAATTCCGCATCCAGTCCTGCCATATCATGCACATGGTTTTTGTTATGGCAGATAGCATGGATCATATGCTCGGGATACCCGTCATTACCGGGGATAAAAGCATCTCCCTGTCCCATATACTTTACGCTGCCCGTCAGGCACAGATGAAAACACTCCGCATCCGGGATCTGAAATGCATAGGAATACACCGTCCGGATATAATCCGACACGTCCATCTGCGTCATCAGATTCTCCGCCATGGTATTGTTGATGGAATCATAGCCGAAAGAGGAGATATCCGTATCCCATTTTGTCCGCTTCCGGCTGAAGGAAGGCATATCATCGCTGCAGCATCCGCAGCTTTCCCCACGCATCAGCTTTGCGTCCACCGTAAACTCCGGCATGGGTTTTTCCTGCGCAAGCTCCGTCAGACACTCTACCGCATAGCTTCCGAATTCCCTGGCAGGCGTACAATAGGACGTGATGGATTTCGGACTGGTCTGTCCTTCATAGCAGGAATCATTTCCCACCACGATCACATCCTCCGGCACCCGGATTCCGCGCTCCGAAAAAGCCTTACAGACACCGATGGCCATCTGATCACAGGCGCAGACCACAGCCTGGGGAAGTGGATGATCATCCGTCAGCAAAAAGTCCACGCAGCGCTCACCGCTCTGGTACCAGTAATCTCCCTCGATGATCCGGTATTCCGGAACCGCAAGGCCGCGGCTTTTCATCTCATCCATGAAACCGGACTGGCGCTCAAGGGAATGCTTATGCCACCGTTTCCCCGTCAAAAATGCGATATCCGTAGCGCCGTGCTCCTCGATCAGGTGTGCCGTCAGCATCCTGACCGACCGGTATCCGTCTAAAAAAATGCTCGGATAAAAATCGCTGTCAGCATCCACCACAACCACCGGACCGTCAAAGCTTTCATGCAGCCGCTCTTCTAACCGCTGCGCTGCTCCGGCCGTCTGTATCGTATCCTTCATGATGATACAGCCATCAAAAAAGGCCGGATTAGCAACAGCGAAGATATTGGAATCTCCCGCTTCCCTTTCCGGCGTATCCTGATATTTTTTCAGCATCGAAAAGACACAGACGTCTATGCCCTTTTCAAATGCGCGCTCTGTTACCCCCATGACAAACCGGCTCTGCGTTCCTTCATCCGCCTGGCCGGTAAATACGGCAATCCTGTTATTCCCTGCTTTCATAGGCCTATCCTCTGTCAATTGATCAGCAGTTTTGTTCCTTCGATATCTCACATCGGACTTTACACTGCCCTCCCCACGATAGTACTTACAAAAAAGACCGCTACTGTCTATGTTACACTATCGCCGCGGGAATGACAAGCAGACAGCCTCATTTTGTTCCATTTCCTACCGCTTCCTGCTCCAGTTTTACCTCATGATCAAGCATATAGTGAAGCGTACTGACAATATCTTCGCTTTCCGGGTTATCAAACTCTCCGCTTTCATACTTTTCAATCAATTTTCCGATCCTGGCCTGATCGCCGGCGGTCAGCTTTTTGGTATCCTGTGCATACTGCTCCAAAACGGAGATATCCATCTTCATCGCCCGGAACGGGATCCCTGTTTTTCTTCGCAGATGCTCATAAATATAAAAACCGCCCACATCAATATCCCCGAAGTGAAAATACTCTATATCCGGATGCTTTTCATAGATCCTGCATAAAAAATCCCGTTTCACACGGTTATGATATCCACCCAGATAAATGACAGCTTCATCCTTCGAAAAATCGTCACGATGAAAACTCGTCAGATTCTCCACCGTCACAATCCTGCTGCCGTAAATTTCCGTTTCCGTCACATCCCCCAGCGTCTCTGCAGAAAGTGCGATATCACCGGTCAGTTTTCCCACATCCAGCCGCTGCCCGCCCAGGGTTAAAACCACCGGACCCTTTACCATCACATAGGACGGCGTTTTGATCACATTACATTCTTCGAATACTCTGTCACGCTCCGGAAAACTTCCGTACTGAAACAAAATACTGCAAATCCGACCCCGCAGCTGCTCGAGGCGTTTGGAATCATGGAACAGACGCATCGACAGATCCCTGACAAAGACATCTTCCGTATTTCCCGGCAGAGCGCAAAGGGCTGTCCAAAGATCCCGGTAATCGGAGAGGGAATCTTCATACCCCTCCGGGTACTTACCATCCGTCATCTTTTTTTGCTGCTGGTCGATATACAAAAAAAGCGCATTTGTGATCTCGCCCCGGGGCTGTGTTTCCAAATATGCCTTCTGCTCGGACAGAAAAAGCGACAACTCCGATAAAGTGTCTTTTTTCGGACTTCTGCCAAGATCCGCATAGATCTCACCTAGTTTTTCCGTCCGCAAAACTATCTTTGCGACCTTCATCCTGTCCATGGAAAGATCCACATATCCGGCATCACGCAGAATACCGATCTCCTGATTTAAGAACGTAAAGTAGTCATATTCCCGCTCATCTGCGTACTTTGGAAAGAGCTTATGCGGCTCTGCGAAAAAGTGCTGGAGCACCTTGTTTTCCCCACGGAAAGTCAGGCTTCTTTCATATTTATCGATCAACGTATTCAGGATCTTTTTCTGCTCTTTTGTCAGTTTCATATTATAATTCGTACTCCTCCACAAAACTGTGATCTCCTTCGCGGAGCACCGTCAGCACGCAGTCCACCTGCTGCCCGATCACTTCGATCTTCGGCGGCGGCGTTGCCATGATCACCTGCAGATTCAGGCTGTTCATAAACTCCAGCATGGAACCGATCCTGTCGTCATCCATCTTATCAAACGCCTCGTCAAGCAGCATCAGACGGACGGAATTGCCAAACCGATAGAGTTGATAAAAGGAAGCCGCGATGGCCACATAATATGGCACCTGGGTTTCGCTCCCGCTCTTTTCCCCGTAAATTTCCGAAAACCGCTGCCTTTGCCCGTTCCTTTTCCGGACTTCGATATCATAATCAAGGTAAGATCTGTAATCCGTGTATTCCTCAATGACACGCTCGCCCATATCATCGCCTGCCATCAGCTTGGAAAACAGATCTTCAATCTCATCTTTATACTCTGTCTCAAAAGTGTCAGTCCACAGATTGGACTCGCCCTCCATGTTGTATTCGGAAGTGATCATCCGGTACAGACTTTCCTTGCGCTTGTCATAAGTGATCGTAAAATGATAACTGTCCTCTCCGTAATAGACATTCTCAAGTGCCTTATTTAAATTCCTGAATTCCTGCCTTGCACTCTCGATATGCTCCTTCATCTTGGAAAGGAAATCGCTTCTAAATACCTTCTCGCAATCCGCACGGGCACTCTTGAGCTTTTCTTCATATTTGACGATCTCAATTTTCGCCAGTTTATCCGCCGCTTCCCTGTACTGCGGCTCGTCCTCGGTTCCCGTTGTCATGTCCAGCGAAAATGCGGCATTAAAACTGCTCTGCCGGTTGTACAGGTCTTTTACGAGGGCATTTTTTTCATTTTCAAACTGCGTCTTTTGTGGACTGAAGTTTTCAAAGATCCGCTGGGGCTCCTTCGTTTTCCTGTTCTGGTCATACTTTTCCTGCGCCGCGGCATAGACACTGCCCGCTTCCTCATAGATTTCTTCAAGAACCCTGCTCTGACGCGCAAGTTCTTCCCTGCCGGCAGTGATCTCTTCTTCCATGGTCCGGATCTGATTTTTCAACCTTGCTTTCTCTTCGATCTGCCTGTCCTTTTCGTTTCTTTGCTCTGACAGTAATTTCTCTTTATCATCCAGTTTCATGGTCAGTTCGATGAGGGTAGGATCCTGCTGCGCCGCCTGCAGTTCCGCTTTTACGCAGGCGATCTGACTTTCCAACAGACTGATATGCGAAGGCACATTCTGATAGAGTTTGATCATCTCCGGTTTCACTTTTGTTCCGGTTGCAAGAACCTGCGCATAGACATTCATTTCCTCCCGCAGGCCTTTCCGCTGCAGCGCCAGTTCTTCGATGCTCTTTTTCACGTTTTCAAGCTGCACCCTGAAAGCATTGATGCCAATATAAGGATCTTTATAATCCTTCGGATTTAAATGCCTGACAACATATCCCTGATACAGCATGCATCCGGGTGTAATGGCGATCGAGTGTTCTTCCAGATCCTGCGCGCGCTCGCACCGTATTACCCGCCCTAAGACATAGCGGATATAAGCCTTTGCATAGCGGTTTTCCGTTTTGACCACATAAGCGAGGCTGGCCGTCTTTTCCTCTTGATCCAGGGGAAGCTTTCGTGTATTGATGATGCCGGCTGAATGTATCTTATCCCGGTTCTTATCATATACTTCCAGCGCCGTCTGATAATGCTCCGGCTCTACCACCAGATAGAACTTCTGCGTGTTTAAATAGCCTTCCACCGCATTGCGCCAGGTCTCGTCCGTGATCTCCAAAAGGTCGGAAAGAATATAGACCTTTGATGTGATCCCCTTTTGCGCAAACTCCTTTTCGATCAGGCCTTTTAACTGCATGGTAGCCACCGGGTAACTCAGCTGCCTTTTCTCAAGAGATGCCTGCCGGTTTCGAAGCTCGGTCATCCTGCCGTCCATCTCTTCCAATCGGATGGGCAGCTGCGCCCTTTTATTAACAAACGACTGAAAATCCGTTTCAAAATGCCCGGTAAAAAACGCCGTCATCTGGGCTTTTTCATCTTCGTATCCATTTTGCAGATAAAGACCGATATCCCCCTGTCGCTCCAGCTTCTGATGCAGCAGTTCATTAACTGTCTTTACATATGAGACAAGCGCAGCGATCTCACGCTCCAGGATGCGCTTTGCGTCATTTTCATTTTTCAGCTCACCTGCAAGGGTTTCCTGCCTGGTCCGAAGGCCTTCCACCAGCCGGCTCGATTCATTATTGCGTATGCTGACATTCAGATCCAGGATTTCTTCTTCCAGTCCCTTGATGCTCTGCTCCAGCGTCTGCAGCCGGTCCTCGATTCCCGAAACCGTCTCACTTTTGACGCTGATCGCCTTCATCTTCTTTTCCAAAGAGAGCTGCGCAGCATCCCTGCCTGCCAGCTTTAACAGGATATCATTGATCAGAATGTCCCCGTCCTTTTTTTCGATCTGATCAAAAATGCTTAGAATGTCATTTAACGCTGCCAGCTGGTTTTTGGTTTTTTCAAATGTATGCTCCAGCTCATCTAAAACGCTGATATTGTTTCGCAGGCTTTCAACATCCACCCTTCCTTCGCTGAGCACGAATTTATTGATGAAATCCTTGACATGATCCATGGGCTTAAAAGCCAGCGACTTGGGGATGATATCAAAAAAACGCTCTTCCAGGTTGCCCATTCTGTGCCGGAACCGCTCCCTCGCCGCTTTATCGGTATCCATGAATTTGATCCGCCTTGTTTTGCAGCGAAACTCCTCCGCAAGGGACGGACGGCCATCTGTGATAAAGGAAAGATCCTCTAATCTGCATTCTTCGGCATACCACTTTTTGACAACGGCGCTTTCCTCATCCGTCGAAAGCAGATGCACGCCAAGGACAAAATAGCTTTCCGTTTTCTCTTCATAAAACTCCAGCGCCACATTCGCCGGGACTGTGCCCTTGCGCCTGTATGGCTCGCCCACATTTCCGACCTTGCACCTGACATAACCTCTCAGGTCACGATTTCCCTTTTCATTGGCCGCCTGATTAAACCGCCTGGAATTGGTCGTCAGAACCATCTGAATCGCATCAAGGATCGTCGACTTGCCGGTGGTATTATCGCCGCTGATCAGCGCAGAACCGCTGAAAGCGATCCTCTCATTTTCAAAAAAATGCCAATTTACAAGCTGTATCCTTGTCAGCAGCTTTTTTGCGTTTCCCATTATTCTTCCTCATCCCCGTAGCCCGCAGCTTCACCGGCGTATTCTTTAAGCTTCTTTTCCGTTAATTCATAATACTCGTTTATGTTCTCCACAGGAACAGCCATCATTACCGAAGGGTAAATTATTATTCTGGCATCAGCCTGGGTTATGTCGGAATCAAGATTAAGGATGATATTATATTTTCTGAAAAGTGATACCATTCTTCTCTCCATTCCCTTATCCATCACGGGCTTGGAGCGGATTTTCAACAGGTTGTATTTCTCCCTGACCTCCTCCATTATGACCGTCACATCTTCATACGAACTGGATAACTCTTTTCGTTTTTCAATATACAAAAGCCGCAGGATCAGAAGCATTACGCTGTCGGCCTTATTCAGCTGCAGCCTGCCTGTATCATATTGAGAAACTAATGCGATAACTCCCTGATCTTCATTTATCTTCAGCTCATACCCAAGAAGATCAAACAGATTCCTAAACTGATCTCTGTTTTCCCGAATATACGTATAATCCTTTTTGGTATCCTCTTTTTTCCTAAGGAGGAAGCACTGATTCAGAAGTTTATTTGCGGCTGTCCTAAACTTCTCCTTCTGAGTGGATGACTCTGATATTTCCTCAAACATTTTATCCTTTGCCTCCTTAAGTATCATGATCTTATGATATCAAAGTACGGCAGGGAAAATCCGTTAAGATTTACCTGTCTGTCTGATCTTTCGATCCGATAATTATTCGCCCGATTTCCGGAATAAA
>JAFZNL010000310.1 GCA_017550925.1 Lachnospiraceae bacterium
CGTTTTGCAGGCGCGATAAAACTTCCTCTTCCTGTTTTTCCCCACCCCGAAGGGCTACATCCATGGTGATCACATAGAACACTTCCGGTTTTTTCCGCGCATCCAAAGAGCGCCTGATCAGCGCTACCGACTCGATCTGCGATTCCGCAATCCGCAGTTTCCTTGCCGCACAGGTTCGCAGATCATCTTCCGTATAGGTAATTGGGAATTTGCACTGTGTGATCCTTAACATTGTATATTTCTCTGTCTTTCATATAGCCGCTATACGCATCACCTTTGTACCTGATGCCTAAGCTACTACATACAAATAACACTTCTTACAAAACCGCACTTGCGTGCCGGTTCACATGGCAGCAGATATTCACTGCCACCGGCAGACCTGCGATATGGGTTGCATAGGTCTCGATATTGACTGCCAGCGCCGTATTTGTTCCGCCCAGCCCAGCCGGTCCGATGCCGCTTTTGTTGATCTTTTCCAAAAGCTCATCCTCTAATGCCGCGATGTGTGCAAGGGGTGAACGCTCCCTGGTATTTCTTGCGAGCGCTTTCTTTGCTAAAAATGCGCATTTTTCAAAAGTGCCGCCGATACCAACACCGACAACCATGGGCGGGCAGGCATTCGGACCTGCATCTGATACTGCGGTCAGTACTGCATTTTTCACACCTTCAATGCCGTCTGCCGGCTTGAGCATAAAAATGCGGCTCATATTTTCACTGCCGAATCCTTTCGGTGCCACTGTGATCTTAATCTGATCTCCGGGCACGATCTGCTCATGGAGGATTGCCGGTGTATTGTCCTTGGTGTTTTCACGGATCAGTGGATCAGAGACAACGGACTTGCGAAGGAAACCGTCCACATAACCCCGGCGTACGCCTTCATCAACAGCCTCTGTCAGGTCGCCGCCCTCAATGTGCACATCCTGACCGATCTCCATAAACACAACCGCCATTCCCGTATCCTGGCAGATGGGGATCATATCTTCCCCGGCAATCTGCAGATTCTTTTCAAGCTGCGAAAGAACCTGCTTTCCAACGGGGGATGCTTCGCTTTCGCCGGCATTTTTCAGCAGGGCGCACATATCCTCCGAAAGCTCGTGATTTGCCTTGATGCAAAGATCTGCTATGGTTTTTGTGATATCACTGACATTAATAATTCTCATGCTTCCCACCTTTCCAGGAATGTCTCAATCTTCGGCCTTGTTTCTTCATAAGTCGTAAAGACGATCCCGTTCATGCCGCATTCCTTCGCACCGAGAATGTTCACCGGCATATCATCGAGGAACAGACAATCCGACGGCACAAGGCTGTACTTTTCCAAAAGCGCTTCATAAATCTTAAGATCCGGCTTTAAGAGTTTCACATGACAGGAAAAAATTCCTCCGTCCATCAGCTCCAAAAAAGAAAGCGCCTCCCGGTTTTTCTCAATCAGATAATCTGAATAATTGGAAAGATACAAAACCCGGTATCCACACTCTTTCAACTCCCGGATCCAGTCTTTCGCATAATCCATTTTCCCGATGCATTCGCCCAGCCTGTCATAGGCCAGTTTCATCTGATCTTCATACCCCTGCGAATGCTCGATCAGTGCCTGATAGATATGCTCCTGTGGGATTGCGCCCCGGTCCATCTCTCGCCAAAGTCCGATCTCCCAGAAAGCATGGCTAAGAGCCGCTATGGCTTCTTCATCCGCAAAAAGCGATTGAAGATATGTGCGCCAGTCAAATTTCACAAGTACTCTGCCGATATCAAATACAATCGTTTTCATTTGTATCCCTTCGAAATTGATTAGTAGTTTTTCGCTCCGTATTTTCATATCGGACTTTACACTACCATATTTATCCTGTTTGCATCCTACGATCCATCAGGTATCTTATATCAGCTGTCATTCCTGTTTACTTTACTAACAACAGCATACACAGAATACACGAAAGACGGGGATTTTTCAAGTTTTTTATGCTTTCTGCAGACAAGCAAAAAGGCCGAGTCCAGGCTCAGGATCTGCATCCCGGTCTAACTCAGCCTTTTTCATTCTTTAAAACACAGTGTTTCAGTCTCCGACTTTTTTGATATACAATTCAAAAGTACCGTCTCCGTTGTCATCCAGTTTCAGCACTTCATGTCCTTCTTCCGCCACGCTGCGGGGCACATTTTCCTTCGGCTCACCGCCGTTTAAGTGCACCTGCAGGATCTGGCCATCATCCAGCTCTTCCAATGCCACCTTTGTTTTGACAAACGTCACAGGGCAGTTCACATCTGTGATATCCACTGTGTCATCAACTGTAAATCCAAGATCTGCCATGTCTTCATCCTCCTAATGAATTCAATATTTCCAGTTCCTCTTTCCGAACCGTTTTCTCACCATCAACTGTTTCAATATGAAATGCGTTCAGCACGGGCTTTCCTTCTTCCATCAGGGAAAGGATCAGATAGCTGGCTCTGCTGTCATTGGCAAGCCGTTTATCTTCTTCGGACGGCCGGGACGGAGATTCCGGGTGGGAATGCCAGTTGCCGAGGGGTTTGAGTCCTTCGGCTCTCATATCCTTGATCGCCGCAAGTTGCTCCTTCGGGTCGATGGAAAAATGCTCGTTGGTGTGATCGATATTTGTCAGCAGATATACTTTCTGTATTGATCTTGTGCCATCTTCCTCATCTGTCCCTGCGATCAGGCCGCAGGCCTCATCCGGGCGCTCCTTTAAAGCATGCTCATACATTTTTTCAAAATCCGATCTTGAAATGGTGATCTTCATAACCAGTCCTCTTTTATTTCTTCAACTCGCAAGCCGCTTGTTCATAATCGATCAGTTCTGTGATGGTCGGCTCGTCCGAGCAGACTGCACAGCCCTTGCCTCTGGGCGGAAGCTTGATCTTGTGGAATTCCATCTTCAGCGCATCATAGGTGAGCAGATATCCTACCAGCAGGTCGCCCACACCGGTGATGTACTTCACCGCTTCCATGGCCTGAAGGGATCCGATGACGCCGCCCATGGCACCGATAACGCCTGCCTGTTTACAGGTAGGTACCGCATCCTTTGGCGGGGGATTTTTGAAGATACATCTGTAGCAGGGACCTTCTCCCGGAATGATCGTCGTCAGCTGTCCCTTGAAACGGATGATCCCTGCATGGGAAAGCGGTTTCTTCGCCATGACACATGCATCATTGATCAGGAATTTTGCCGGGAAATTATCGGTTCCGTCCAGGATAAAATCATAATCCTTGATCAGGTCTAAAATATTGGCACTGCTGACAAAATCATAGTAGGTATTCACCGTCACATCAGGGTTGATTGCCCGCATGGTTTCCGCTGCGGATTCCACCTTCTTCTTGCCAATGTCATTCGTCGAATGGATAACCTGTCTTTGCAGGTTGGAAAGATCCACCACGTCCGCATCTGCGATCCCGATAGTACCAACGCCTGCTGCAGCCAGATACATGGCTGCGGGTGCACCCAGTCCGCCTGCACCGATGATCAGCACTTTAGCGTTTAGGAGTTTTTTCTGTCCCTTTACACCGATCTCTTTTAAGATGATATGTCTCGAATATCTCTCGAGCTGTTCATTGGTAAATGCCATTACCTTCCACCTCCCATAAAGTACAGGAATTCCACTTCATCGCCTTCCTTTAAAACGGTTGACTCAAATGCGCCGCTGTCGATAAATTCCTCATTGACCGATACCGTTACATACTGGGGCGTTTCCACCTGTTCCTGCTCGATGAGGGCAGCAACACTCAGCGCATCTGCTACTTCCTTTTTTTCTCCTGCTACTGTGATCTTCATTTTGTTACCTCCTGATTTATCAGTAGTTTTTCACTCCGTATTTTCATATCGGACTTTACACA
>JAFZNL010000311.1 GCA_017550925.1 Lachnospiraceae bacterium
CAGATCGAGACCGTGCTGCTTGAGCATGGCTATCAGGCAAATTACCAGATCATTGTTGGCCGTGTGAACAACACAGATACCCTGGATGTCCATGTGGAGATGACACCGGAGATGTTCACCGATGATATGACAGAAGTAACCAAGCACCAGAATGACCTTGTTGCCGGTCTGGAATCCATGCTGGGTATCAAGGCGAAAGTAACGCTGGTTGCACCTAAGAGCATTACCAGAAGCGAAGGTAAGGCTGTCAGGGTTATCGATAACCGGAAGATCTGATAACGAAACGTTCTGTATGAAAATGCGGAACACATCATTGGCAGTGGAAAGTCCGATATGAAATGCGAAATCGGGAAACTACTGTTAAATTCGAAAGGGGGCTGCAACATGAGTGTAAAACAGATTTCTATCTTTTTGGAAAACAAACCGGGGAAAATGTGTGAGATGACGGAAGTCCTCGCAGCAAACAAGATCAATATGCGCGCGCTGTCCCTGGCAGAGACCGAAGGCTTCGGCATTGTCAGGATCATCGTGGATGATGTATATGAAGCAACCACAGTGCTGAAGGATGAAAACTACATCAATAAGCTGACAAGCGTTGTGGTAGCGCAGATCCCTGATGTACCGGGCGGGTTGAACCAGGTGCTGAAGGTTTTTGCAAAGGACGGCATCAACCTGAATTATATGTACGCATTGTCAGCGATCACCAATACCGACAATGCCTATATGGTATTCCGTGTAAACGACCACAGGGCTGCAGAAGCGGCACTGGCAAAAGCCGGGATCCGGGTGGTTACCCAGGAAGAGATCTCTGAATTGTAAGAGAAGAGTAAATTGTATGAAAGGGGCATGGCTTTGGCCGTGCCCTGTTTTTGTAGGAGGTATCAATGGTCGGATTTATCGTAGAAAGTATGATGCTGGGTATCGCCCTTGCCATGGACGCATTTTCTGTATCCCTGGCAAACGGCCTGCATGACCCGTATATGAAAAAAGCACAGCGCCTGAAGATCGCAGGCTGCTTTGCGTTCTTTCAGTTCCTGATGCCCATGATCGGATGGGTTTGCATTCATACCATTGTGAAGACCTTTTCCGTTGTGCAGCCGTTCATCCCCTGGACCGGATTTTTACTGCTGTTGTTCCTTGGCGGTAAGATGATCATTGAAGGCTGGAAAGAAGACAGGGAGAACCGTGCAGAGGATCCGGAGAATGATACAACAGATAAGAAAGACAGGTTGTATAGTGAGAAATCTGAAATAACGGTTCATCATGATGACGAAGCGGGATTAGATCAGAGTAACAATAAAGTCAGCAATGGCTTACTTTTTATTCAGGGCATTGCAACCTCCATCGATGCGTTATCCGTTGGCTTTGCATTCGCAACCTATACCATGCTTTCTGCATTTTCCGCATCCTGTATCATTGCCGTAGTGACTATGATCATCTGCCTGGGGGGCATTGCCATAGGTCGGAAGTTCGGAATGCTGTTTGCCGGTAAGGCGTCCATCATGGGCGGTATCATCCTGATCATCATCGGTGTAAAACTGATATTGTGACAAGCCTGATACAGAAGTGATGAAATAGTCCGGCTGTGGACTGAAAATACTGTCATTTGTCAGATATATCGACGATGATATGGAATTTGTTTTTGGCATTTGCTATAATCATGAAGTATGAGAACCGATTACAGACATGAGATCAAACATGAGATCAGTATGGCAGATAAGCTGATCCTGCAAAGCCGCCTGCCCCATTTGATGCAGGCTGACGCCCATGCAAAGGATGGCAGATATTTTATCCGCAGTCTGTATTTTGATACGCCCGCGGACAAGGCGCTGCGGGAGAAAATCGATGGGGTAGACCGGCGGGAGAAATTCCGCATCCGGTTTTACGACAACGACCCGTCTTTTATACGGCTTGAGAAAAAAAGTAAGTTAAATGGTCTTGGCACGAAAGATAACGCATCCATGACAAAGGATGAAGTCTTGTCCCTGATAGCAGGAGATACGGATTGGATGGCAGCCTCGGACCGGGCTCTGATCCGTGAGCTGTATGTGAAAATGAAAACCGAACTTCTAGCACCCAAAACCGTGGTGGATTATACCAGGGAGCCCTACACCTATCTGCCGGGGAATGTGAGAGTGACACTGGACTATGACATCCGGACGGGGCTTGTGTCAAAAGATCTTTTTAATCCGGACCTGCCGACGGTACCGGTGGCGGGATCACCCATTATCTTAGAAGTGAAGTGGGATGGTTTTCTTCCGGAAGTAATCCGCAAAGCGGTACAGCTTGATGTGAGGGAGCAGGCGTATTCGAAGTATGCGGCATGCCGGGTATATGACTGAGACTCCTCATCAGAAAGCGAAGCCTTAATACAGAACCATATAGCGTTTTTGAATCATACATAAATGGAGAAAAAATATGACCTTCAGCGACATCTTTAAATCAAGTTTCTTAGAGAACGTTACCAGTGTCAGCATCCTGGACATGGTGATCGCCATCGCCCTGGCCTACTGTGTGGGTATGCTGATCTTTTTTGTCTATAAAAAGACCTGCAGCGCGGTGATGTATTCCTCCAGTTTCGGCGTAACCCTGATCGCGCTGACAATGATCACCACGGTCGTGATCCTGGCAGTTACCAGTAACGTAGTCCTTTCCCTCGGTATGGTCGGTGCCCTGTCAATCGTCAGGTTCCGTACCGCCATCAAGGAGCCACTGGATATTGCCTATTTGTTCTGGGCCATCGCAGCCGGTATTGTCCTGGCGGCAGGCCTGATCCCGCTGGCAATTTTCGGATCCCTGATGATCGCAGTTGTTTTGCTGGTCTTTGTGAATCAGAAGCCTCACGTAAATCCTTATATTATCGTGCTGCGTTGTGAAGATAAGGAGGCGGAAAAGAAGGCAACGGAGTTTGTGAAGACACATGTAAAGAAGATGAGTGTGAAAAGCAAGACCGCGCAGAAGGGGATGATCGAACTGAACCTGGACGTCAGACTGAAGGATGAGGATACTGAATTTATCAATGAGCTGGCTGAGATGGAGAAAGTTACCAGCGCAGTACTGGTAAGCTATAATGGGGACTTTATGGGATAGGATAAGAGCGAAATAGAATATGATTTACAGAATCTCCCCCTGCAACTCGTGATCACGTGCTGCGCACTTTACTGTCGCTGCGCGACTGATCACTCGTTGTCGGGGGAGATTTATCTGTTTCACAGATACAATCGTGTTATTCGACAGATGTCTGCAAGCGAGCTTGCGACATCGCCGTCTAACACGATTATCTGTAAATCATAAATCGTAGTACATCGCAAACTCTGCCGGATGGGGGATCCTTGAAATCTCATCATTGGCTTTGCGAGTACGGCTGATGAGCTGATCCAAAAGTCTCTGCGGGAAGACGCCACCCTTGGTCAGGTATTCATGGTCTGCTTCTAAAGCATCCAGCGCTTCACTGAGAGAAGTGGGAAGACCTGTGAGCTTCGCTTTTTCTTCATCCGGAAGGTCGAAGAGGTTGAAGTCGTAAGGACCCCAGCCGGCCTTATGGGGATCGATCTTCTTTTCGATGCCGTCAAGACCTGCCATGAGGATTGCGGAATATGCATAGTAAGGATTGCAGGTAGCATCCGGGTTACGAAGCTCGAAACGTTTGGTTTCGGGCGTTTTTGCGTAAGCCGGAATATGGATCACGGCACTGCGGTTTGCCATGGCGTAGCCGATGGTCACAGGCGCTTCAAAGCCGGGCACCAGTCTCTTGTAGGAGTTGGTGGAAGGATTGGTGATGGCGCACAGGGAACGGGCGTGGGTTAGAAGACCACCCATGAAGTAGTGCGCTTTTTTGGAAAGCTGTGCGTAGCCGTTTTTATCGTAGAAGACGGGCTTGCCGTTTTTGAACAGCAGCATATGAACATGCATACCGTTACCTGCCTCGCCGCCGAGGGGCTTGGGCATGAAGGTTGCGGTGCGGCTGTCAAGTACTGCTTCATTTTTGATGATGTATTTTGCGCTCATGGTATCATCGGCAAGCTTTAACATATCACCGAGTTCCACTTCGATTTCCATCTGCCCGCTGCCGCCCACTTCCGGATGGTGGTATTTCACATCGATACCCCAGTCTTTCATGGACATGCACATGCGGCTGCGAAGGTCTGCGTTCACATCCATGGGAAGGGAAGTATGGTAACCCTTATGGGGATGTACCTGATAACCGAAGTTGTTATCCTCGTCATCCGAAGCCCAGCCGGCCTGGGAAGAGAAGAGTTCGGAGGAAACGTGGTGGGAGTCGATATTGTAATACAGACTGTCAAAAATATAAAACTCATATTCCGGACCGATCAGCATCTTGTCGGCAACTCCCTGTTCCTTCATGTATTCCAGGGCGCGGATAGCGACGTTTCTCGGATACTGGTCAAAAGGTCTGTTTTGCGGAAGATCGATGATGCGCACATCGCCAATCATGGAAAGGGTGGGCACCTCAGCGTAGGTATCCACAACGGCAGAATCGAGAACGGGGATGAAAACCATATCGCTGTTTTCCACCGGCGCATAGCCGTAGTTGGAACCGTCGAAACCGATGCCGTGTTCCATCGTGCTTTCCGTCAGCCGTTCTGCCGGGATGGAAAGGTGCCTCCATCTGCCGTCAATGTCGGTCAGTTTGAAGTCCACGAAGGCGATATCCTCCTCCGCGATGAGTTTCTGAATGTCTGCAAGCGTCTTTGCCATAGAACATTTCCTCCTTTGTGATCGCGTTATTTAGTTTATTTTGGCATCGCTTACGGATGTGGATGCCGATATGAAAAGTATATCTTATTTATACTTGTGAAAGCAAGCGGAAATGTTTGATGAAAACCCGTGAAAAGGCGCAAAAATATTTGCTACATTGACTTGATTGTGGTAGAATATCATTTGTATCATCATGCCTATGTGCGGATCTTCTTCCGCCGTAGCAGACTATGGGAAGGAAAAGACGCGGAATGGACAGGAGACTGAAGTATTCGGAACACTCCAAAAAACTGATTCTGGTGGTTGATGATGAAAGCATCAACAGACAGATGCTCGGTTATATTGTCAGTTCGGAATATGAAGTGGTCTATGCTGAAAACGGCGTGGATGCTTTGGAAAAGATCCATACCTTTCATGATACGCTGAGTATGATCCTGCTGGACCTTCTGATGCCGGGAATGGATGGATTTGAACTTTTGGAGATCTTAAAATCCGATGAAAGTTTGCGACAGATCCCGGTGATCGTCCTGACTTCTGAAAAGGCTGCGGAAGTAAAATCGTTAAAGTTAGGTGCAGCAGATTTTATCACCAAGCCCTATGATATGCCGGAGGTGATCCTGGCAAGGATCGGACGGATCATTGAGCTGGCGGAAGACCGCATGATCATCCGACATACGGAACGTGATGAACTCACGGGTTTATATACCAAAGATTATTTCATGGAGTACTGCGCGGAACTCGATCAGTATTATCCTGACTGGGAGATGGATGCGGTCGCAGTGGATATCGAACATTTTCATCTGGTGAACGAACTCCATGGCAGATATTATGGTGACAGGGTGCTTTCCCTTTTGGCAGATACCCTGCGTGAGGTTCTTTCCAGCGATGCGGACGGTTATGTATGCCGTTATGAAGCGGATATGTTTTACATGTACTGCACCCATATGGAATCCTATGAAAAAATGGAGCAAAGGATCGCAGAAGCACTGAAAGATATGCTTCATACTGACAGGATCCGCGTGCGGTATGGCGTGTACCCAAAGGTGGACCGGAGCGTAGAGATGGCGCAGCGGTTTGACCGCGCGAAACTTGCCTGCAACCGGATCCGGAATAATTTCATGCAGTCCATCGCTTATTATGATACGGAGATCCATGATGCTTCGATCTTCGAGGAAAAGCTGATCCAGGATATCCGGGGCGGCTTAGAGCGGGGCGACCTGATCGTATATTATCAGCCCAAGTACAACGTGCAGGGGGATAAACCGGTCCTTGCCAGCGCAGAGGCGCTGATCCGCTGGAAACATCCGGAGCTTGGCATGATCTCGCCGGGGGCTTTTATTCCGCTTTTTGAGAAAAATGGCCTGATCCAGCTGCTGGATCATTATGTATGGGAGAAGGCAGCAGAACAGATCCATGAGTGGAAGATGAAATATGGAAGATCGGTTCAGGTATCCGTGAATGTATCCAGGATCGATCTGTATGAGCCGAAACTGGAAAATAGGCTGCTGGGTATTTTGGATAAATATATGATCGAACCTTCCGATTATCTGCTTGAGGTAACGGAATCAGCCTATGCAGAGGATTCCGGCCAGCTGATCGATGTGGTTTCCCGCCTTCGGTCATGTGGCTTCCGGGTTGAGATGGATGATTTCGGAAGCGGTTATTCATCCCTCAATATGCTGACGGCCCTGCCCATCGATGCGCTGAAGATGGATATGAAATTTGTCCGTCATGTGCACGAGGATGTGAAAAGTCAGCGCATGATCGAACTGGTCATTGAGATCGCTGATTACCTTTCCGTTCCGGTGGTTGCCGAGGGCGTGGAAGAAGAGGAACAGGTACAGATCCTGAAAGACGCAGGCTGTCAGATCATCCAGGGTTACTATTTCTCCAGGCCGCTTCCCCCGGAGGAGTTTGAAAAACTGCTTCAGGGATCATAAGCATAAATATAGGAGGACTGATATGTTAACGATTGATGCGCTCAAAGCTTTTGGAGCAGATACGGACGACGGCGTCGGCAGATGCTTTGGTAATGCTGATTTTTATATGAATCTGGTAAAGACCGTCCCGGCTGAGAAGAAGTTTGATGAGCTGAAAAGCGCACTGGATGCGGGAGACCTGGATAAGGCCTTTGAACATGCCCACGCGCTGAAAGGTGTTTTGACAAACCTGTCTCTGACACCGATTTCAGATCCGATGATAGAGATCACGGAGCACCTCAGAAGTAGCAAGCAGATGGACTATGCACCGCTTGTTGAGACTGTGATGGAGAAGAGAGAAGAGTTGCGGAAGATGTGTGAATAAGATCATGATATCGACATGAGTTTCGTGCCGGTTTATGGTATATAAAGTTTTAAATAAAGTAGGATAGCTTCGGGATAAAACGGAGCGACAGACTACTGATCAATTGGAGGTAAGAAAAAATGAGTGAGTCACAAACAAAATCCGGCGGTTGGCGTGAGAATAAGTGGATCCGCGCGGCGATCCCGGCGCTGCTGCTGCACTGCAGTATCGGTACAGTTTATTGCTGGTCGATTTTTTCCCAGGAGATCGCTGATTACATCG
>JAFZNL010000312.1 GCA_017550925.1 Lachnospiraceae bacterium
AGTCCGGCCTTCTGTCCACACGTTGGTGCCTTCCACCTTGATCCGGCCCAGTTCCTCGCCGTCCCAACTGTCCTTGACAATAAAGTCGCCGCCAAAGAACCCTTTGGTCCAGATCCGAAGGCCGGTCACGCCCTTGCAGTCAAAGGAACGGAAGCCCATGGTCACGCCTTTTTTGATAAAGCCTACATAACCTGTGACGAAATCGCCGTCCCCGCCGTCCTGCATCACGCGGGGCGCACCTTCGTCGCCGATGTACATATCATGTTTTTCATTAAACAGATGGCAGGCAATATATGCCGGATACTCACCGATATCCGACAGAGGACCGCCGTTCAGGCCACAGGAGGAAAGCCGTACCTGCGGGATCTTTCCATCCTCTGTAAAGGCGATCTTTTCCGCACAACCCTGCCGTGAGGTCCAGGTTGCGTTGGTATGCCTGTGATAGAAAATATACCATTCATCGCCGATCTTTTCAATGCTGCCGTGATTATTTGCACCATAAGCCATGGACATATCCGCATCTTTATAGTCGCCGATGCCGATATCACAGTTGCTGACGATGACGCCGGCATACTTGTACGGGCCTTCGATCTTATCGGAAGTTGCATAGCAGAGTTCATGCATCACTTCGGAAGAATAGATATAATAGTAGATCCCGTCTCTCTTTCTGATGGAAGATGCTTCAAAAAATGCATGCCCTTCAAAACCGGTGCCTTTGGAATTCAGATCCGAGGGGATCACATATTCCGGACCTTTTTCGATGGTCATCATATCCGGTCCGAGCACCGTCAGCATCGCGCCCTTACGGGAAGGATCCTGATGGCCGGAAAACCCGGTGAACATGTAGGTCTTATCCCCTTCTGTCAAAACGCCGGGATCAAACTGGGGCTCGTCACCCTCCCGGTTTCCAAGAACACTGCCATCAGGGAAGTGTACCACACCGAGATACTCATATTTACCGGCAGGGGTGTCGCAAACGGCTACCGAAATATGGGTTACTTTATCCAGTGCGTAATACAGATAATACTTACCGTCCGGTCCGACGGTTACATCCGGCGCATACAAAACCATATGCCCGTCCGCATTGGCAGGGTCGTCGGTCTTGCGGAAGATCACGCCTTCATAGCGCCATGCCGTCAGGTCATCCACCGGCGCGGAATAGC
The DNA here is from genome assembly GCA_017550925.1 of Lachnospiraceae bacterium. Taxonomy (GTDB): domain Bacteria; phylum Bacillota; class Clostridia; order Lachnospirales; family Lachnospiraceae; genus RGIG7926. Next base: position 1,164 of record JAFZNL010000312.1, read on the forward strand.
AGACATAATCGTTGGGGCAGAAGGTCTTGCCGCCATACGCATCATGTGAGCCGAATACATAAACCCTGTCGCCGAACACATGGGGCTCGCCGTCCGGCACATACTCACAGGAAGGCAGGTAAGGATTGAAAGCCTGGCGGGGACGGGCAACTTCAACGCCTGCCACAGGTCCGCTGCTTTCAAAGTTCATCTCGTTTCTGTCATCCAAGGTATAGGGTTTCCACAAAGGCTGGGCGCTACCGTCGTTATCTGCGCAGTTGGGATCACCCGTCTTTACAAAAGCGGTGATGTAGTTGCACATTTTTCTTGCCAGGTCAAAATGATGTCCCTGGTAAGCGCGGTTGCAGCGGATCAGCGTTTCAAAGAAGAACCACAGATCGCAGGAGTGGAAGCATCCCGGATTGTCGCCGTTCCTGCCGGGAATGTCAGGGCTGAAACGATAATAATACAGTTTCGCATCCGGCCGTTTTGTCAGGGTCTCCGCAAAGATCCCCTTCACGGAATCTTCCACCACGTTAAAGCCGTTTATGATAAACTCATCTACCGTATTTCCGCTGATCACGGGCACCTTGGCGCAATTGCCGTCGATGAATTGCTGATAGGTATCCCCCTTACAAAAATGCCCGTCGATCATACCTGCAAAGAAGGGATGGTTCTCGCGATACTTCGCATACTTGTCACGGATGGTGATGGCATCCAGCTGCCTTGCTTCTTCCAGGCTATTGACGCCAAGATAGGAGAAAAAGTCCGCGCCGCGCTTTTCCGCTTCGGGAAGTGTGGGGGGCTTAAAGAGGTCATCTGCCGCATGCTCTTCGTCAAAGCGGATCATGCCGGAAAGCACGATGGCGCCCTTAATAATGTCGAAGTTATCTTCACAGGTCAGCTGGTTCATAACAGAGCAGCCGCCTGCACTCTGTCCTGCGATAAAAATCCGGTCCGGATCACCGCCGAAGGATGCGATATTGCGATATACCCAGTGAAGACCTGCCTTCTGGTCTAAAAGACCGAAGTTGCCGGGTGCATCCGGCGCTTCCTTTGTGATATCCGCATGGGACAAAAATCCCAGGGCGCCGAGACGGTAGTTTACGCTGACCACCACGATGCCTCTGGATGCCAGGCGCTCTCCGTCAAATTCCATTTCCGCCGTATAGCCCCACTGGAAGCCGCCGCCGAAGATCCACAAAAGGACCGGCAGTTTTTCATTTTCCGATTTTGCCGGGGTCCAGACATTTAAGTACAGACAGTCCTCATCCATGGGGATGTCACAGTCTACATGCCACTCACGGCAGTACAGGTCATCGCCCATGCCCGGTGTATCCTGCACGGAGATGGGTCCAAAGGAATAGCACTCTCTGACGCCTTCCCAGTTTTCTGCCGGCTGGGGTGCACGCCAGCGGTTTTTCCCAACGGGCGGTGCAGCAAAAGGGATCCCTTTATAGACTGTGATCCTCGCATCTGTTCCCTGCAAACCCTTGACCATACCGTTTTCTGTCTTAGCTATACGTCTCATGATACCTCCTTGTTACTATTCACAGTCGGATATGATTCGGGACGGTTAGCAAGCTTGCTTGCAATAACCGGTCCGGATTCATATCCGAACTGCGAAGCAGAAACTCCACATTCATGAGCAATCGTAGTGCGTAGCACGGAGAAGACCGCAACGCGGTCGGATTGCGAATAGTATGTGGAGTTATTGTGAATAGTTTCTCAAAATAAAAGACTGCGCATACAAAAAACATTGTAGCGCAGCCAATACCATCATTCACCCTTATAACAATGCACAAATACCCGAAATTTTTTACCTGTCCCTCCGGATCATTCATTCTCTTTTCGGATCACCACGTAGGTTCGTTCCAGCATTCCAATGTTCAAAGCCGCGAAAATCAAAAGATACACGGGCATGATCCCGATCCCGATGTGCTGTTGCAGGATCCCGAAGACCACAGGCATAAAGGTACTTCCCACATAAGCCGATGCCATCTGCAGGCCGATGACAGCTGCACTGTTCCTCTTGCCGAAGTTTGTGGGTGCCATATGCTGGATAGCCGGATATACAGGTCCCATGCCGGTTCCGATGACCACAAAGCCGATGGCCGCCGGCAGATAATGACCGATGGGAAGCATCACCAGAATGATACCGAATAGCTCCACAGTAATTCCAATCCTGATCAGCAGCCTGTCACCCAGCTTATTCGATACAAATCCCGAGATCAGCCTGCCTAGCATCAGCCCGCCGAATATCAGCGACCCGAAGGAAGCGATGAGTCCGTCGGAAAGGCCTTCCTTTGCTCCTGCAAAGTAGCTTGATGTCCACAGGAAACAGGTACATTCTCCCGAGCAATAAGCAAAAAATGCGATCAGTGTCAGGATCACGCCGGGTACTTTCAGCGCGTCCCTGATGCCGGCTCCCGCCTCATCTTCCGTATCTGCACTGCCCTCATTCTTTTTCCAGAGCGGCAAAGACAGGATGCATACAAGCAGGATCCCCATCTGGATATAGGCGGTCCATCTGTATCCTTCATTCCACCTTGCCCGGCTAAGTGCCAGGGCCATGATGTTCGGACTGATCACAGCACCGACACCATAGAAACAGTGCAGGAAATTCATAACAGAGCCAGAGAAGTTATTTGCCACATAATGATTGACGGAAGCATCGATGGCGCCGGCTCCCAGACCATAGGGGATCACGAACAAAAACAGCATCGCATAAGAGGTCGAGAAGGAAAAACCAAACAGCCCAAACACCGTCAGCATGATGGATACGATCACGATCCACTTTGTATGAAACTTTCTGATCATCCGCGGACTAATGAGCGCCGATATGATTGTCATGAAAGAAATCGCCATGGATACATATCCGGCGTACGAAGACGGCACGCCGAAAGCCACTTGCATGGTGGGCCAGCCGGAGCCCAATAGCGAGTCCGGCAACCCCAGGCTGATAAAGATCAGATAAATGACTGCAAGTAACAGGGAATACATCATACTACCTCTTAGAATCCAAGTTCTCTGATCGCCGCTACCAGATTCCTGCCATATACCTCGCAGCCAAGGCAGTTCGGATGCAGGTTATCAAGGTAGTATTCCGGCAGGTGCGGCACCAGCTTCATGCCGTCAACGATCTTCACATTGGGATAGCTTCCGGCGATCTTTTTGATCTTCTCACAGTAAGCCATCAGCGTGGGAACGCCTTCCATATTGTCGCCGCGCCACAAGGGAGAGATGCAGAGCACCGGGATATCCTTACCATAGATCTCCATCAATTTCTCATAGTATTCTTCCACCGGCGTCATGGTCTCATCACCGTACTGATTCGTGCCGAGGGCCACGATGATCTTGTCCGGCTGATAATCATTCATCTTCATCAGGGAGCCTTTGTCGTAGACATAGCCGCCGATGCCGAGATTTAAGATATCATAATTCAGGATCCGGTTTGCCACGCTCACATAAGTCTGGCCGCTGCGCAGAGGTCCGAAGCCCTGGGTGATGGAATCGCCGAGCCAGAGGACTTTTTCATTTTTCACTGCAGCCTTTACAGGCGCGTCAATGGTAAAGTTCTTCACCAGCACGGTCTCATCCGCCGGCAGATATGCGATCACTGATTTCTCACCATCAGGCAGTTGCCAGGTGATCCTTCCCTCTTTTTCCATATCCTTGACGTACAGGATCTCGGTGATCTGTCCGTCTACGCACAGTTCAAAGGAATCCTGGGAACCTTCCCAGATGATCTTGTAATCAAAAGAGAATTCCTTCGCGGTAGTCGTAAATTCAAAAGTCTTGGAAGTGGATGCCGTGCATCTCTCATAGAAGAAAACATCCAGTTTGTCGAAATAATCGATCTGCGGCTTACTATACTGAAACGCCTGCAGATAGCCGTCATCCGTCTCTTCGAAAAAAAGTGCGCCGAAGTAGATCTCCTGTAATTGCTCGTTTGTTAGTATCATGGTTTATCCCTCCCAATTATGAATGTTTTTTATTTCCGTTTTATGCCGGGTTTATATTATCACATAATTTGTTTTTTGCTATATTTTTATCGGGCATTCTTCTGTCTGTTATCATATCAGGATTGCTCGATCAGTGTCCTCAGCACCCCGCTGACCCCATCTTCCCAGTATGGCGGGCAGGTGTGCGCCGCTGCCTCGATGGCGCCGGGCGTTGCGTTGGCCACCGCGTAGCTTTCGCCGGCTGCTCGCAGCAAACCGATGTCATTATCATTATCTCCGAATGCCATAGACTCGGCAGGATCAATGGAAAGATGCTCCATTAAGATCTTCAGCGCATTTCCTTTATCCACACTGGCATCCATGAAATCCACCCACTCTGCGCCGGCCATGGTTGCCTTCACTTTATCCTTCCACTTCGGGATCAATATATTTTCGCCGATCTCCTGAATGGATCCCTTGCGATAGACCGCCAGCTTCAAAAAATCGGAATCCTGTGACAATACATCATTAATCAGCGTCACTTCGTTTCGGTAGCCCTCCGTCATCAGCCGGATAAAGTCCTCATCCTTTGATTCCAGGAAACACCCATCTGCCGTGGACGCCACCACATGACAGCCCTGATCATAGTGGGCGCGGATATCTGCCATGATGCCTTCCACATCACTTCTTTGCATAACCACTTTATGGATCGTCTCCGATCCGTATAAAATATGCGCACCATTTTCAACGATATAATACAGTTTTCTGTCCACAGGCGCAAATACTTTGCTGACACTTCCGTACTGCCTGCCGCTTGCTGCCACTACCCGGATGCCCTGATCCGTCAGTTTCCGAAACAGCTCGACCTGCACATCTGTGATATTTGGCGACGACTCCTTTACCAGGGTGCCGTCAATATCGGTTGCCACTAATTTTATCATTGTGTGAAACTCCTTATAGCGAAATTATACCAAACTCAATACGACTGACAGATTCCCGCGCTTTCCGCCACTGGCTCTGTGGGAGAATAAAAACTCCGGGTTGCAGCAGGTACAAAGATCCGGCATGGCGATCTGCGCCGCGGGTACGCCGGCATGCTCCATCGTATATCTGCAAGCGCTTGCCAGATCCAGCAAATAATGGTCTTTTTTGTTAGCAGCTACAAACCATTCATCTGCCTTTGCGCCAAACGCCTCGCGAAAAGCGATCAGCAGCGGTTCATCCACTTCATAGCAGTTTTGGCAGATGCAAGGTCCGATGGCAGCAAGCACATCTCCCGGATTGGTCCCGTATTCCCGGTTCATTTCAGACAGACAGATTGCTCCGATCTTCGCCACAGTTCCTTTCCAGCCGGAGTGGGCCATGGCGATCACCTGATTCATTTTATCATAAAACATCAGTGGCACACAGTCTGCATAAAAAGTCATCAGTGGCAGATTCTTTACATCCGTCATCAGACCGTCCACGCCCCGCTGCAGCACACCGCCGCCTGCATCTTTTTCTTGCACCTTCAAAATCCTGGTCTCATGGATCTGGTCTGACATGACAAGACGCGACCTGTCATATCCTACCGCCTTTGCAAAGAGAAGGTGGTTTTTCACGACACATTCTGGATCATCGCCCCGGGTGGTGGACATATTCATGGTACCAACATGTCCCGTACTGACGCCGCCGAGCCTTGTGGAGATACCGCATTTCACCGGCTGCCCGTCGAAAATTTTGTATGACAAAAAAGTAACCGACTCCCGCTCTATTATGTCGGTTGTTCTATCGGCTTGTCTGTACTTGATCTTTTGTGCCAAATCCATATTTACGTTCCCCTATATGTTCTCCTATTTCTGTAATTATAACAAGAGACTTCTTTATTCGTTTTCAATCTTTTCAAGCGTGTTTCTGTTATCTCCACAATCCGTTATTCAAAGGATGAATAATCAAATACGCCATCGTTCCCGTAATCGTCCGTATAGTAGATCAGATTCTTTTCATGATCCCAGGAGGTAAGATACCCTTCCCATAGCGGCGCGAAAGAATCATCGTCCGCATCATACTGATCTCCGTTTTGGTCATCCTTAT
>JAFZNL010000313.1 GCA_017550925.1 Lachnospiraceae bacterium
CAGCCGGATAATTCTCTTTGCAGTAGCCGATAAACTCGGAAAGTGTTTTCTCCGCAGTACAATCCAGCTGTCCTAAATTATCCCTGACAAGCTTCAGTTCCCCGTTTTTCACACAGTAGGTCTGAGCTGTTTTGGATGAAATATCAAACTCCTGCCATTCCTTGGTTCCCATGGTCTGAACCACCACATTTACCTTGTCCCCGATACCGGAGGAAAGCATCTCTTTTAAGTCTGTGGTCGCCTCGCCGCCGGATGACTCAAGGTCAGAACCGTTCATGTAGATCATGATCGTTGCGGATCCAGCATCGCTTCCCACAGGGATCGCCTCTACGTCCTCAGACAATGTCTGGGCAGGCGTTGCATCCGGGTGCTGGCCTGAGCTTTGTCCGCTTGAATCATCTTTATCATCATACGCATCGTAATCATCATAGTCTTCTTCGTATCCATAGTCTGAAGATGCGATTCCCTCCTGATCATCCCATCCTTCCTCGTCATCGGGGATCAGCATAATGATCACAAACAAAGCAACCAGCGCTATGACAACCCCGATGATCACCATTTTGATTTTGCCCATAATTCCTGTTCTCCTTAATTTATACTTTAATTAAATTTTACAAAAATTTATATATGTGATCCGCAGACTAACATTTGTATTATATCACAATCTTCCCGCCAAAAATCAAATCAATCGGGCAAATTTTGCAACAGAACTGCTATTATTCTCATAGCGACTGTCTGAAATCTGCAACCGTAAAAAGGCAGGCGCTCCATGTCCGGTTCCCCGGGAAACGCCTGCCTTGTTTATATCCTATTCTTCTTTGCTTATTTTATGATCCGATTGCTAAAACCTTTATATGATCTGTCATATCTATCGTGCTATCCTGCAAAGTCCACCTGCTGCATGGTTCCGACTCCGCCGTTTTCATACAGGAAGATCCCGGTGGAACGTATCCTGGCGTTGACGGAAAAATCCTCATGGGACTGCATCGTAAAACCGGTGGGTGCGCTCTGCAGACAGATAGCGCCGACCCCTGACTCCTTCAGGGTATAGAGCTGGTCCGTCCCATCCGCATCCTTACACCAGACAAGCAGCTTTTCAAAAATCTCATCGTTCTCGTCGATCCAGCCGTTGCCGTCCGCATCATACTCAGCAAGATCTGCAAAACCGTCCCCGCTCTTTGTACCAAACAGCTCCGAGCCGTCACCGATCTGTCCATCGCCGTTTTTATCCAAAGCCAGAAAACCGCTGCCGGCTGTGGGCATGGAGACCTGATCCATCACGCCGTCCGCGTCGATATCAAAGGTAAACTTCTGATCGGAAACCTGCGCGATGGGGGCATCAATATTAATCACCAGGGGATCTGTCATCTGCAACGGTTTCAGACCCTGGGATATCCCCGCATATTCCATGAAACGCCTTGTCATGGAAAGCTCCAGGTTAAAATCGATGGTCCTTCCATCCTCGGTGACAACCTGTCCTTTGGAGGAAAATGCAGCAAATTCAAATTCCTCATGATAATAAGAGGCTTCCATGTAACTGCCGCTTGCCATCCCCGGGGTTCCCGCTGATCCGCTCATCTGCATGATCAGTGCTGTATTATCCGACTGCCCGGCTGTATTTATCTGCGCCGGATTCACATCATCATACACCGCATGATCACTGTGATGGCGCAGTCCGTAAGTATCATAGAGCCATTTGATCAAAAACTGCACGCAGGCTTCTCTGATCGAATCAATAGACCGCTGCATTTGCTGCTCTGTTCGGCTCTTTAAAGAATCAAGTCCTGCCAGCTTCCCGTTTTCCACAGGCCAAAAGCCGATCACCTTTCCGGAAGAGGCGGCATTTGACTCTTTTTCCTCATCCTTGTTTCCGGCATCACTCAGGAGCTGCGAAAATGACTTGCTCCCTTCTTCATCCCATCCATGGGCGCTGCCTATGCTTGCCGTCAGTACATAGGCCTTTGTTTGCGTCACGGAAGCTCTGCTTCCGGCGGAATCCATTCCTGCATAAGCAGATTGGATTTTCAAATTTTGTCCTCCCAAATTATTTTATTTGAGCGCTCATAAGTATTATCGGCACTATCTCGCAAAAAAAGAAGAATGGATCATCCATTCTTCTTCGTAGTTTACTATTCTTTTTATTTCCTAACTTAACTAGCCACCACGCAGTTCTTGCCGGAACGTTTTCCTTTGTACATCCGCTGGTCTGCTGTCTCGATCATGCTGCGGATGCTGTCTCCGGGATGGTATTCCGAAACGCCGATGGTCAGTGTTACGGAAATGGTCTGCGGCGCACCATTGCCATCAGAGGTTTCGCAGTCACCGACTTCGATCTGGGTGCCTGCCATATCCGTGCAGATCCGCTGTGCAACGCTTTTTGCCACTTCCATATTGCTGCGGACAAGTACCAGCATTTCCTCACCGCCCCAGCGGCAGACTTTATCGGCCTCACGCACATTGCTCTGCAGAACCCTGGCCACTTCCACAAGAACTTCATCTCCCTTGGGATGTCCCCAGGTATCATTGACTTTTTTGAAATCATCAATATCCGTCATCAGCAGACAGAAAGTATTGTCTTCTTCCGAAACAGCATCCTGATTCTGCGATGCGATCTCCATCTCATCAAGCACTTGCTTTAATTGGATATTCATACTTCTGCGGTTCATGAGCTTGGTCAGGGCGTCAAAATTCGCCATCCTTGACAGGGATACATTCTCCGCCTCGAGGTGATACTGCATATACCGGATCTCAATGGAAAACATCACCGATGCGGTGAGCAGGAACAAAAGCATCATCACCTGATTGAACAGATAGATGTTATGCGCAAAAAACTCATTGATGGACTGTTTGTACATGGAGTCCGTGCTGACCATGGCAATATAAACCGCAAAATAAGTGGCAAATACCACCAAGGATACGATAATGGGAATATAAAGCTTGCTCCTTAAATACTTGATCGTGTAGGTGATATAAAATCCCATGGGGATCAGTGCGATAGTATATCCCATAAAACCGCAGCTCCAGCCGAAATAGGCGGTGGCTATGGCCGAATGCATCAGAATCTCTATGAAAACCGCAAGAAATACACCGGAAAACCGGTTGATCTTTGCGATCAGAAAGATCATGAGAATGTAGAACAGGACAATAGCGACATTATAATATGCAAGGACGGTAAAGTGGTTCAGAAAAAAAGTCACCATAAAAATGACGTGAACCGTACCAATCATAAAGGCAATGGCCTGATATTTCAGTTTTTCATTGATCTCTTCAGCACCGATCAAAATCTGGCGGATCGTGTTTAACATAATCCCTCGCCTTTCCCTCTCATCCCTTACGGACAAAAATACAGAATTATTTTATCACATAGGCAGCGCATAGGCAATAAAAAACACATTCAGCGCAGAAAAAAACCACCGAACCGATGCCTCGCATCTGCCCGATGGCTTTCGTCGGAGTGACAAGATTCGAACTTGCGGCCTCCGCCTCCCTAAGGCGGCGCTCTAGCCAAACTGAGCCACACCCCGATTTACTGTTTTTACGGTCTTTTTTCAAGCCGCTCTACTATAATACTTAGTTTCCCCCAAAAATGCAAGTACTTTTTTTATTTTTTTATATTATTTCCTAGTGGGCGCCTTTTTCCAGTATTAATCTATAGCGATATATACCTGTGATGTTTGTAACGTGCCTGCGCTTTCTCTTCCTTCTTAAGCAGGTTCAGCGCCCTCTTTTCCGCCAGTGCCTCATACCGTTCCTGACGGACTGCGGAGTTCTTCATCACGCCTTCTCCAAAGGCACAGAACTTATCCGCCAGCTGTACCAGAAAGGCTTCTTTGGATTTCGGAAGCTTGGTGGGCGTCATAGGCCACATATGGCTTTCAATGATGTTCTCCTCTTTTTTGCTGAGGGTATAATGTTCTTTCGCATTGGAAAGAGCAGTCTGGGGATGACCCAGCAAATGTTCCCGGTAGCTGATCTTTTTATAGGACTGGGCGTGGTAGAGATAATAGTCATGGAGCATTGCTCCCCTTGCCAGCGCCGCACCGTCCACCTTGATATGGAAACGCCGGGACAGGTCGTAGGCGCAGAGCGCCACCCGGCTGCTATGGTCATAGAGGTTGGAGATCCGGTGATTGGGATATTGCTGCAGCTTTAAGATCTCGGGATCTTCGCGCATGGCAAGGAAGGTCCCCCAGAATTCCTCCCGACGGTTATGGTTCTCTATTCTTTTTCCCTGTCCTTCAATCTGCGTCATGATCTACCACATTTTCTCTCTGAAAAAAAACTGCTCTTTCTTTTATAAAATCTTCCGCACCGGCGGGATCAACCGAAGCAGGCTGATGAGCGCCGCATATAATACAAATTCCACCACCGCGCATACCGCACTGGGAAAATAAGGTCCCAGCACCGGTACAAGAAGGGGTTCCATTGTTTCATAGAGTAGCCAGGAAAAGGGCGTCTGCACTTCGATCAGAAAGATGCCGAAAACCGATGCGCCCAAAGTTTCTATCACCTTTGCCGCCTTTTCCGGGATCTTATCCTCCCTGGGCTCCAAAACCCGCCTGATGATCTCAAAGATCAGGCAGGAGGGTGCAAATAAAAAGTACTGCTGTGCGCCGTCCCGCATCAGGGTATTTTCCGTGCGGATGGCCTGCAGATAAAAGAAAAAGGCACCAATCACCGATAACACTGCAAGTACAGCAACGATGGTCCAGAAGATCTTCCGCTCTTTTTGCGTAAATCCTTTTTCATCCAGGTGGGTGATCAGGTATCCTGTCAGCGGGAACATCAGCGCCCACAGCTCATTTGGCCAGCGGTCCAGGTTCGCATAATGCAGGATATTCACCGGCAACTGCGCATTCAGCCCGGCGGTCTCGATCACGCCATATCCGGTGTAAGCCACAAACATCAGGATCAGCAGATAGATCACTTCATCCTTTTTTGACTGCTGGGCGATCCACCGATAGATGGGCAGCAGCAGCAAAAATCCCAGGTAGGCATAAAAGAACCAGTTGATGGGATTGATCATGGCCTGCAGGTCCGGCCGCCCCGGAAAGCAAAACAGGTAGCAAAGATAAGCGATCACCATGGCTCCCAAAATGCGGGGGATCCTTTTGGTAAAGATCTTTTTCACCGGTTCCTGCCTGCCAAGCAGCAGAATCCCCGAGATCATAAAGAACATGGGGATACAGCAACGAAATACGATGCTGTTTAAGGCCTTGACCGCGTAGCTAATGGTCACCGGCTGCAATATATCGGTACTGTGATATGCGGGCCTGTGGCAAAACAAAACTGTTAAAATGCACAGAACCCGCATGATCTCTAAATAAAGTTTCTTTTTTTTCATATCTTTCCTAAACTATTCACAGATCTCCACAGAATCTCGCAATCCCGCATGTGCTCTGCACATGCTCTACTGTCACTTCGTGACTGATTGCTCGATGTCGGTGGAGATCCTGCTTCGCAGTCTGTCTGTTTCATCCGGAGAATGGTTGTGCAAGCACACCTTCTCCGTCTTCAACAGCCATCTGTGAATAGTATCTTATAATTGCACGTTAAACAGATTCCTGATCTGGTTTGCGATGTCATCGCTGCCTGCCTTGATGATGGCTGCCTCGTTGATGTTGGACAGGCGTTCCAGTTCATCGGTATTGCTGTAGTTATATGCGATGGAGTAGATCGGCACCTGGAGGCCGCCTACGATACCGGTGACTCTGGACAGGCTCCAGCCTTCGTTCTGGTCGCCGTCTGTCAGCACAAAGAGCATCAGCTTGGCATCCGGCACTTCCTTCGCTTTCTTTTCCAGCATATCCAGACCTACCAGAACTGCATCATAGGTAGCGGTACCGCCCACTGCGGACAGGTTCTTTACCTCGCCTGCAAAATATGCTCTCTGGGTCGCGTCAAACTGCTCGATGGGCAGGTTGATAGTAACTTTGGATGCATAGCTTACCAGTCCGATATAGTGGTCGGAACCGATATAGGAAGATGCATTGATCAGGGAACTCTTCAGTGCGTTCAGCGGCTCGCCGTCCATGGAACCGGATACGTCAGCCACAAACAC
>JAFZNL010000030.1 GCA_017550925.1 Lachnospiraceae bacterium
CCTCTGCCTTTCTCATCTTTTCTTCATGCCTGTCATCGAGAGCCTCTTTAATGCAGCGCTCGGGATCCACAGCAAATTTCTTCATCCTTGCTTCCGCATCGGCAAAGCCTTCGTCAACCTGCTCGGAGAGACCTTCCTCTCCGGTCAGCCATTCACTTATTTTGGCTCCGGCTTTTGCACCCCAATATGCGGGATTTGCCTTATACGCGTACGAAGTCTCTTTATTGATACCTTCATACAATTTTTCCTTACCATAATCAATGGCTGTATCCTTAGCGGTATCCTTCATAAACTCACCGAGTTCTTTTAGGCCTTCACCGGCTGCCTTGAGACCGTTCTTGGTCAGGTCAAAGGTTTCTTTTGCCTCCTTGGCGATCTCATACTCGGTCTTTGCCGCCGTATACAGGGTATTATCTGTCACGGCCTTCTGGATGCTCTTTAATTCCTCCTTCATCTGCTTCAGTTCATTGATCTCTTTGGCATTCAGTTTTCCGGTCTTCTGACCGGTTTCTATCATGTCGTTTAAGTTCGTCATCAGCTTGGTCAGGCCGCTGCCCTCTACTGCCCCGGCATCCTGATTGTTGCAGCCCAGCTCACGCAGCAGCTCGCCCTTCTGATACCATAACATGTTCTGTGTATTTGTATTATTGCCGTTGTTCATGTTTTTCGTATTCTGCTTCATGGCGGCGTTAAGCTGATCCACCTTGGCGGAGGTGTCCGCCCCGAAGGATGTTATCTCGGTAAAGCTCTGTGCCTTCGCCTCCCAGTTTCCGTGATCATTTTCACGCATCTGGGCTTCCAGTCTTTCCTCAGCCTCTAACAGGGGTGATGACTGTGCATCCATGGTCTCGCCGCCCATATCCTCATCCTGCTGTGCGGGAACCAGACCACTCTCTTCTATTACATCCGCCAGATCAGACATATACTCATACAGATCCACACCGCTGCCGACAAGGGCGTTATCCTCATCCACGCCGGATTCTCCGCAGTCAATCACACTGACTACTGCAAAATCCGGTATGCCGCCGGCATTCTTGGTATAAATGGTGGTATCAATGCTGTATGCATGAGGCTTGCCATCCTGAAGGCTCTTTTCGAGCATGAGCCGCATAAACTTATGGCGCTCTGAGCCGTCCATCATGGTCGTCACATCGCCTTCCCATTCGGTCCACTCTGCAAGCTGGTTCTTGATGGATTTCATGTTCTCATCATCGTTTTCCTGCACTTCCAAAGGATAGATCACATTGATGCCCAGATACTCACGAAGGTATGCAATGCTCTCATCCGAACCATCGAATACCAGTCCTTCCGGAAGCGGGACACCTGTGATCTCAGCCATGCTGGTAAAGAAGGCTTCGCTCTTTTCCAGTTCTGCCGCATTTGCTTCATTGATCATGGCCATCAGTTCTTCCTCTGACTTAGGATTGCCGTCCTCATCCTCAAGGAAGGTGTCCTCAAACCATGCATCATAATCTTCCATGGTCATTTTCTCCCCTGTCTGTGGATTGATGACTATGGTATTCTTGTCTGCCAGATCCAGACGTGTTACTTCGTCCGCTTCTTTCCCCACGGTTTCCAGTGTCTGGGCATCCACTGCCTCACCGGTTTCAGTGGGCTTTTTCGATGTGATGGTAACCTCCCACATTGTAAAGTTCAGGTCATCCTGCGTAATGTCGCCCTTATACTCATTGGTTCCCTCTACTCTCTTCAGCGGGATCCTGTAGGTTTCCAGGGTATTGGCGGTAAGCCACAGGGTAAGGTCACCGTCCACCCAGTCCGGATTTTCCACAATGGCAACAAAGTCATAGCCTGTGCCTGCTCCTGCCTGAACGGTATAGTAACTATAGATCGTATTCGGATTACGATAGTCTGTATTTGTAGTGCCTTTATATCTCATCTGATCCCTGATGGGGAACGTGCCATGGCTCCCGGTACATTGCAGCTTCAGGCCGGTCAGCTGCGCCGGACGGATGTCATCCGTTTTATCCAGGCATACTCTTTCATAGGTCTGTGAACGGGAAGTTACCGCAGGGGTTTCTCCCTTTGCCTCTTCTATGATCGTTACCGCATAAATGCTATGGTTTCCTGTCCTTGACCAACCCGCCGGGAATTTTGCTTTGAGCGCATCGTCCATCTTGACCGAGAACATTGCCATGCCGTTGTCGTTACTATACTTCTCATCGATCTTTACGTCATCCATGTATAGTTCTACTGTTTTGTAAGGAACGGAATATACCCACATGCCGTTCTCATAATCGTTTCTTTCTTCCGGTCCGTTGTCCGGCATACGCAGATAGTCAGAAGTAAAGTACAGGCCGCAGTTAGTGCTTGATACCACGTTAAAGACAGTACTTCCGATGGAACCCTGTATTTTACTGCCATAGCTTTCCTTCCATCCGTAGCTGTCTTTTTCACCGCAGATCCATCCGTCTGCATTCAGGGTAAAAGTTCCCGTGCTGAACGCATCTCCGATCAGTGAGAAGTAGATAACACCGTCCGGTTTGTCCGTGTAAACCACAAAGCCATTCGGATTTTCCGACAGTCCGTTATAACTGTAATAATTCAACCTGACTGTATTGTCCGTATCCAGCACGCCATCGACGTACAGGTTAATGTATTTATCGTATTTTTCCAGCTTTTCCGATTCCCAGTTATGGTCATCCTGCCTTCTTAAGATAAAGGAAGGTGTTTTACTTGCAAGGTTCACTCTGATGGCGTACAGACCATTCGGGTTCGCCTGCTCTATGGCATCATTGACATGATAAGCAAGGCGGAACTGGGTTTCCTCGCCGCCGGCAGCCGTGATCATCTCCTGTGAAAAACCGCTTTCATCCGTAAAGAGACTCCTGTCATTAAGGGGAACTGTTTTTTCAAAAGCAGGACTCGGAACCGTAAACTCGCCGTTCTTTAAGGTCACTGTGCGGGCCTGGTATTCATTCTCATTTAACAGTTCTTTCAGCTCTGCCAAAGTTGCGGGGGCAGTATTGATCCATGAAGTCTCTCGCCAGATACAGAGGGTATAGGTGCCCGCTTCTGCCTCAATGCTTGCTGCATTCCACCAGCATGCTTTCCTGCCGCTTAAGGACAGATTGCCATCCTGATCATACAGACCATAGGTCTCCCAGTAGTAAGCATCATAAGGCGTTTCAAGGCTTACCTTTCCCCAGGCGTTATAATCGAAATTGAACTGGTATGCGTTATTTCTGTAATCCTCATCAGACCAGTATTTCTTTACCGTAACCTCGCTTGTAAAAGGTCCTGTCAGGTCAGCATGGATATTTGCCCTGTTTTCCTCGGATACGGTCATGGTAAGGCGAAGGGTATCTCCCATCCTGACCGAACCGGTGCCGGGATTTGTCCCGTCTCCCTGGATCCTTTCCCTGTTAAAGGTAACCCTGGAACTTGCCCCGTTGTACTCTGCGGTATAGTCCTCATTCGGAACTGCCTTTCCCTGCGTTTCATTGTACAAAGAGAACTCGAAATAGGCTGCCTCTTCATAATCTGATGCATAATAATCTTTGATCATTCCATAGGCGCCGTAAACTTCCTGTCCATCAGCCCCTGTATGCCAGCCGGTATCATACTCAGGCGTTTTTCTGCTGATCCTGATATAGATATCCTCCGGCAAAAGCGCAGATGTCATCTCCACATCCCCAGCCGTCATGGGATCGCCGGCCTTTGCGAAGCGGTACGCCGTATCAAAGTTGTTCAATTTGTCTTTTATGGTAACAGTGGTATCAAAATCGTAAACCGTAGCCGTGTAACTGCAGCTGTTCTCTGATACTGATTCCATTGTAAATTTATATTTGTCCAACTGATTCTTATACCAGTAGGTACTCGGCTGCAGGCTGTAACCATCCCAGGGACTCTGGGATGCGCTCACATTAAAGTTCCCGATTCCAACTGACTTTCCATTCGTTACGACGCCGGAAAGAGTCACCTCTTTTACGGGTCTGAGCACGGAATTGGCGCTTACGGTCTGCGGACCATCCGTTACCGTGACATAGTTTGCCTCAGACAGATCCATGGGATGGAACTCCAGCCAGTTATGTTCTGTCTGACCATTTTTGCTGTAATCCACGGGGATGATCTCATAGTACAGTTTCGTCCCTGCAGGATAATTGATATTTTTCAGTTCAGTGCCGGCATTTCCGGTGGACTTAAAGGAAGTTATCTCGCCGCTGTTTTCGTCAACTTCTGCGGTATACCAGAGTACCGTATAATCATCCTTCGCTACCTCACCTCCGGATTTCTTGGTTCCGGTAACGGTCAGGGTGATGTTGTTCTTTGCATTGATATTGACCTTGAGCGGTTTATTGCCAAAACTTACATCTGTGGCTGTCTTTTTCACATTGTTATAGGTGTCGGCATTGTCCCCGTTCATGACGATCTCATATTTAAGTTTGCCTGTTCCTGCGGGAACCAGAGGCGAAGTCACGCCGATCACAGTTTCAGGCTCTTCGCCACCGCCGCCGATACCACCGCCGGATGCAACTGTCTCACCGGACAGATCCTCCTCGGGAAGGGTACCGGGCTCAACTTTCTGGCTTCCAATTCTGTTGTTGCTGTCGTTGTACCAGTTCACCGTAAAACCGCCGGTAAGCACTTTTTCGCCCACCTTCGGAATGATGGTAACGGTTCCCCGCTGTGCTAGGTTTACATCTACAACCTGTCCGGGCTCATTGATGGTCACGCGGCCTGTTGTTTCCTGATAATACTGCACGCCATCAACCTTCAACGTATCTTTCGGGGTGATCACATAATCAAGTTTCGTGCCTTTTTCCACGTTCAGATTGGTTAACGTCGTTCCTCTATTCATCCATTTCACACCAAAATCCGTGCCCTGTGTCAGCGCATTGCCGTCGCTCCCCCTTACCGTAAGGACAGGGGATGCCAGCTGTACGATGGTAAGGACATAGGAAGGATCCACCGGCGTTCTGTTATTCTCGCCGGCCGTTCCGGTGTAATGGAAGTTAAAGACATAGCTTCCGCCCGCCAGTCCCTCAAGATAAGCCTTTTTCAGGACTACCGATGTCTTGGTTACGGTATAATCCGTACCCTTAACCAGTGTGTTATCACCGCAGACGATAGAGTCAAAGGTGAAACTTCCATCGTATTTATTGATCGTCAGATCGGAAAGATTTGCTGTGTTGACAGTTTTTGATGTCTGCGTCAGCCTCGGCTGGGTCACAACCGGTGTCGGCGTCGGGGTAGGCGTCGGCGGATCATCCGGATCCTGCTCTTCGTCGTCAAGATCGGAAGGGCGGAAGGTCTTATAGAAGCTCGCCTCTTCAAGCGGAACCCGAACCGTTACCAGATTGGAAGCGATGGTTGGATCCTCTTTGGAAATCGCCTGAATGCCGATGATCAGGTCTTCACCGTCGTAAAATCCTTTCATGCCATCCTCGAAGGATGCTGTCGTTCCGGGGAACTGATAAACCGATACCGGGATCGTTCCCATGCTTGCATCAATAGACGCTGAATTGTAACCAATCCACGGATTATCCGGATTTAATACTTCTCCCTCATAATTGCACCACTGCCAGTTTTCTCTGTTATACTTATCTTTTCCATAAACAACATAGCCGCTGGTACCGCTTGCGACCTTTGACAGATCCTCTTTCAAGGGAACCACGTGATAGATCAGGTTTGTGTCCTTGGTCATTCGCACCGTCGCAACCGCCCACTTTCCACCGGTAAACTCCTCAAGCACAGGATTATCCGGGTCAATATTGACATTGAATTCCCTCTCATCATCCTGATAGGTTCCAAGACTCACATATATATCCTGCGGATCGGGAAGGGGCACCTTCAGATATTTATTACTGCTGTAGGCAGATCCCAGACCCGTCTGACCGCTTTGGGGAATCCCTTCAGTCTGCAGCACGAAATAGTACAACTCACCGGCTGCCGGGAGGTTCTTGATCCCCTGTGAAAGCGTACTTTCATCCAGGGTCATTTTGATGCGTCCTTTTCCGGTTTCCCGGTCAAAGGTCACGCCGCCTGTCCCATCGCTTATGGTTGCGGTAGCATATAAATACCAGGAGCCGCTGACACCCGGCTTGCTGAAAGTAGCAGGCTCTGTATCTTCGGGATCGTATTCAGGTTTATTTTCCGTGATCATATAGACCCTGAAATAACCTGTCGCAGTATCATCCGTGCTAAAATCCATTGTGATACTGTTATCTGTGGTATCATATCTGACATTTTCAACAACCGGTTTCTCATCTGAATGACCCGCCACAGTAGCCGTGATGGTATAGGTCGCTGAAACACTGCTCCTGGTAACACCTGCTGATGTGTTTTCCAGCAGTGCAAGGGTAAAGGAGTATTTCCCTGCCGTCTGGATCGTGCCGGAAAGCGTTCCGTTTTCTTTATCCAGCGTCACTCCGGCCGGAAGCGTCCCTTCATATTCCCAGGAAAGGCTGTTCTCTTCATAGCCCGGCGTTCCGGAAAGCGTTGCCGTAAAGGGCGTTCCTACCATAACAGAAAGCTTGGTAGGCGAGGTAATCTTTGGCTTTAAAACATCCACATTCAGGGTAAATGTCTTTGTGGATTTTACGACTGTAGAGCCTGCAGTTTCCGTCAGGGTGATGGTAACAGTCCTGGGTGCGCGGGTATTGAGAGTCGGCGTACCGGTGATGGATGCCGTACTTCCATTGGCTGTGAAACTAAGACCTAAAGGCAGCCCCATATTCTCACCACTCGAATTGAACTGATCCGTTGTATAAATCGACCATGACAAGGTTCCGCTGTTTTGTGCCGTACCGGTAAAGGACAGATTAACCGGACGCTCCAGATACTCCGTTACCGTGCTTCCGACAGATGTTGAAATATTATTTCCCGTCTCTGTATCAGGTTCTCCCAGGGATGATTTACCCGGTTCCGTTCCGCTTCCTTCATCCGTTCCTTCGCTGACGATAAATTCCACTGCAGGAGACCTGCGATACTCTGTCACAACGGGCGTTCCCGATGTGCGATCTATTTTGTTTATGATAAGACCTGTCGTATAAGTGGAGCCAGCAGCAGGCGTGAGTGACTCTCCCTCTCCAAAGGTTTCATCATTGCAAAACCAGGCGCTTATTCCGTTTTTCTCAAGCAGGCAATCAGACCATGCACCATTGCTCATTAAAACATTGAAATCCACTTCATCAGACCAGCGGACAGTATTCACCCAGCCATAAGGGAAGGAATAAGGATCCTCTATTCCATCCTGCGGCCATACAAAAATCTGGCCTTCGTAACTGATCTTGTCTGCCTGCTCAAGCGCATCCTGCGAAGGCCACTGATATGCGATCTCCATATGCTTTTCATTCATATAGGGAAGCCCAACCGACCAGTCTACTGCTTTCTCTGCCATATCCGTGGCAAGTACTTCGGTACGCTCGATAGTTTCTTCATCTTTCCTGTCACATTTATAAAGAATCAACTGCCATGTACAGACATCCTCCGCCTGAATACATGCATTTGTCGGATCCACGAAATTTCCGTGCAGCATCCCTGTAAAGCTGCCGCCGGAGTTTTTTACAAGGCGTTTGGAAATACTCGACTGCCAATAATTATTCCCAAGACCGCTGATATGTGTCCGTTTCGGACTGTCTGCCGGCCAGCTGTTCATAGACGCCAGATTGTTTAGACTGCTTTGCACGGTTGAAAGCTTACTCGGCACCACAAACAACTCTGCCTCATAATAGGACGAACCGGAGAGTGCCTCCAGTCCGGAGGTTGTCCAGCTGATGGAAACAGAAGGATCGCGATCTATTTCCTGCACATATCCGGTGCCAGAATCTGTCGTCCAGTTACTGTCCGTCAAGTGAATCTCGCCAAGTGTAAACGTGGGCTCTTCCGCTAGCGCCTCCACCATAAATGCATCCACCGGCAAGACGGAAAAAGCCAGCATAAAAGCCAGCATCACTGCGATCATCCTTCTGATTCCTGTTCTCTTTTTCATACGCTGTTCCCCTTTCTTAATGGATCGGTAGTTCGTCACTTCGGTTTTCCATACCGGACTCTACGCTATCTGATATCTGTTAAACCTGTTAAGCGATAATCTTCCTTCCCTGTCTGACCCATGATATGACTCATGTTCTTGTAAATCAGTCAACAAAAACCGGACACCACGACATTATCTGTCCCAGTGTCCGGTTTCTATCAATTTCCCATATACTTGCTTTTGCACCAAAACGATGCCCTGACCATCCAGAGCATCTGATAAAACTATATGATTCGGTACTCGGTAGATTATGCTGCGGTCTTTCCATCCATGTCTAGCCCCTTGCAAACAGTTTTCTCATCTACGTATTTGCTATTTTATCTGTTTCAAAAGGGCATTTCAACCGTTCATGTCTATTCGGTCGTTTTCCGTGCGTATTCGGTTATAAAAAGCCATGGA
>JAFZNL010000314.1 GCA_017550925.1 Lachnospiraceae bacterium
GATGGCGCATAACCCGGAATATTTCCGTACCTACAGAAGATGGGGTGCGGATCTTGTGCTGTCAGGACATGTGCATGGCGGCATTGTCAGGCTGCCATTTTTCGGCGGCGTGATCTCCCCGCGGGTCCGTCTGTTTCCACAATATGACGGCGGCCATTTTAACAAGGAAAACAAAGATCTGATCGTCAGCAGGGGGCTGGGAAGTCATACAATCCCGCTACGGCTTTGGAATCCGGGTGAACTGGTAGAGATTGAGATACGATGAGATACATCGGAGCAATATTCAGGAGTATACATGGCACTGGACATAAAACTGCAGGTCTTTGAAGGCCCGCTGGAGCTTTTGCTTTTTCTGATCGAAAAGAATAAAGTGGACATCTACGATATCCCCATTGTCCTGATCACAGATCAGTACCTGGAATATCTTGAGCATATGAAAAAACGCGATATGAATGTGCTTAGTGAGTTCCTGGTCATGGCAGCTACCCTGCTGGACATCAAATGCCGGATGCTGTTGCCACGGGAGAAAGATGAAGCGGGAGAAGAGGAAGACCCAAGAGAAGAGCTGGTACAAAAACTCCTGGAGTACAAGATGTACCGTTATATGGCAGGAGAACTTGCTGACCGGCATATCACGGCCCAGAGGAATCTATATAAGAAACCGACGATTCCAGAAGAAATCAAAAACTTTGTGCCAAAGCCGGATCCCATGGAGCTGATGAGCTCTGTGACGCTTGCGCAGATGCGGGAAATTTTTGAAGCAGCGATCCGCCGGCAGGAGGACAAGATCGATCCTATCCGCGCCGGATTCGGAAAGATCGAAAAAGAAGAGGTGAGCCTGGAGAAAAAGACGGGTTACATTATCAGCTATCTGCACAGCCACAAAAAACTGAATTTCAGAGACCTTTTGGAAAAGCAGCATTCCAAGCAGGAGGTTATCGTGACGTTTCTTGTGGTATTAGAGCTGATGAAGGTCGGTGCTGTGGATATCGTGCAGGAGGAAACTTTCGGAGAGATCGAGATCACGCCGAAAGAAACCGACGGGAAGTGGGAACAGGATTTCATGCAGGATTCATCGTCAGGCGTGAGCTGATTTTTATGATTGAAGAACCAAACGATGGTTCCCCCTTGGAGCCTAAGCTGACTGATGAGGGGTAATAACAGATATATAGAGGTTTGAAAGATAAATGACAAAAACAGAAAAGAATAAAGCAATTTTAGAAGCGGTCCTCTTCGCGGTGGGAGAATCCGTGGAACTGGCCAGGCTGGCTGAAGTGATCGAAGAGGATGAAAAAAAGACCAAAAAGCTTTTGGAGACGCTGAAGAAGGAATATGAAGAGCGGGGCAGCGGCCTTACCATTACAGAGCTTGAAGGTTCCTATCAGATGTGCTCAAGGAGTGAGTATTACGAGGAGCTGACCAAGATCGTCAAGGCACCCAGGAAGTACAACCTGACGGAATCTCTGCTGGAGACCCTTTCCATTGTGGCATATAAACAGCCGGTAACCAAGGCAGAGATTGAAAAGATCAGAGGCGTGTCCTGCGACCATGCTGTCAACAGGCTGTTGGAATTTGACCTGATCTGTGAGGTGGGACGAAAGGATGCACCCGGTAAGCCCATCCTTCTTGGAACAACGGAACAGTTCCTTCGCTGTTTCGGTGTGGCAAGCATAGCGGAGCTGCCTGTGATCGGTGCAGATACCAGGGCGCAGTTCATGGCGGAGGCAGAGGCTGAAGCAGGCATGCAGTCCGGAGAAGAGCCGGTTACGGTTGGAATCTGAGGAATATATGATCAGAAGGAACATACAGATATCGGTATAATCACTTGATAGTGTAAAGTCCGATATGAAAATATGGACCCGGGAAACTACTGATAAATTAAAGGAGAAACGGATATGATAAAAAACAAACTCACTGCCCGCATTCTTGCAGCAGGCTTATCAGCTGTTATGCTGTTATCACAGGCACAGGTACCTGTGATGGCAGATTTGACGGAGGAAGAAACAGTCTTTGCGGATGATGCAGACGTTGTAGATTCCGAATACGAAGAGACGCTGAGCGCGGAAGAGATGGATGCCATCAGCGGAGATGTTGAAGCGGCGCTTTTGAATATGAAACAGGTCAGACAGGCTGCCGAGGAGGCAGACCGGGAGGTGCCTGTTGCGGCAGTTCAATTGCCGGAGTCGGATACCTTTGGTGAACATATCGATCTGTCACCGGAGGGGATTGCTAAGCTTGAGATGACCGAGGAAGAATACCTTGAAA
>JAFZNL010000315.1 GCA_017550925.1 Lachnospiraceae bacterium
CCCCCTTGTACCGGGTAACCATTTGATCATTCCTTATTATACCGCGCCTTAGATCTTTAATCCGAATCCCTCAGCTTTACGACATTTGCCGCCTGACGTCTTCTTTCATCGTCCTGGGCGGCATAATGTTTTTTGGTCGTATTCACGTCTTTATGTCCCAAAACATCCGCAACCAGGTAGATGTCACCGGTTTCCCGGTACAGGCTTGTTCCGTAGGTGCTGCGTAGCTTATGTGGCGTGATCTTCTTTAAAGAGGTTACGGCGGAAGCATACTTCTTAACAAGTTTTTCCACGGCGCGAACGGAGATCCGCTTGTTTTGCAGGGAGAGGAAGAGTGCATCTTCATGTCCGGATTCCGGGATGATCGCATTTCGTTCTTTCAGGTATTTTTCAAGCGCATCCTGTACTTCATCCCCAAAGTAAACAACCGCTTCATATCCGCCTTTTCTACGGATCAGAATCCCGTTGTTTTTAAAATCCACATCCTTGATATCAAGACCGACACACTCGGATACACGGATACCTGTTCCAAGAAGAAGCGTGATCAAAGCAAGATCGCGGATTCTGGTTTTCTTGTGAAATACGGACTGCTGTTTTGACATGTTTTCGCCCTGTTCGATATGATCGAGCAGCATGGCGACTTCATCGGCATCCAGCCTGATGATTTCCTTCTCATGTAGTTTTGGCATCTGTACGAGCGCCGCAGGGTTTTTTTCGATCATTTCATTCCGGAAGAAGAAATTGTACATGCTTCGAAGAGAAGCCAGTTTTCTCTGTTTTCCGCGCTCGTCGTTGGTGATTGCTTCATCTTCCTTTTCATAATAGGTCAGATAGTCCAGATATTCGATGATATCGATCGGTTTGATCAGCTCGAGGATATCGATCTGATAGGAGGTGACTTCCGTATTCTTTAAAGCGGGATTGTTTTCATGCAGATATTCAAAGAAGATCCGAAGATCATATGCATAGGCAAGCCTGGTTCTGGTACTTGTCGTATCTTTGATCCCAAGGAAAAATTCTCTGCAAAACGGCGGAAGAGTAGCAATGATCTCACGTAGCCGTTTGGTATTATCAATATTGACTTTGTCGTGATAAGTCAAGTTTTCCTGATTAACAGCCATTTTAGTCCTCTGTATATAACTGATTCTGTATTGCGGTAAACATGCGTTCTTTGGTTCCTGGATGCTCGCGGTTCATGGAACGAAGCAATTCTTTGGCGTATTCACGTTTGGTATATCCGTCAGCCGGACAAGGGTTTTTCACAACCGGAAGATCCATTTTATGCAGGAATCCTATGATATCTGCTTCTTCCACAAAAAGGAGAGGCCTGATGACATGCAGCTGCATCCTGTCCAGATAGGTGTTCGGTTTAAACGTATGAAACCGTCCTTCGAAGATCAGGGACAGGAGCAGGGTTTCCACAACATCATCTTTATGATGCGCATACGCAACCTTATTGCATCCCATTTTCTTAACTGCTTCATTTAGCGAGCCTTTGCGCATCTTGGCGCATAAGCTGCAGGGGTTGGATTCCTTGCGATCTTCAAAAATGATCTTTCCGATATCTATTTGAATCACTGTGTAGGGGATTTCAAGTTGATGACATAGGTTTTCCACAGGGCTGAAATCCATGCCAAAACCAAGATCAACGCTGACTGCGATCAGTTCGAACGGATTCGGATAGAATCGCCGCAATCCGTGCAAAGCATAGAGTAGCGTAAGAGAGTCCTTGCCGCCGGAGATGCCGACAGCGATCTTATCCCCTGCATCGATCAAATGATACTCATCCACAGCCTTCCTGGTATAGGAAAGCAGACGCTGGTACTCCATAGAAAACCCCTTATCAGATCTTTTTGTTGATCAATATATATTATACCACAATATTTTGTGGTTATAAGAAAAAAGTAAAGCGCATCAGATGAAAGAACATCTGATGCGCCATCACTTGTATTGATTGAAAACCCTGTCAGTCTACTTTGAAGAATCCGACATTGTCTTTTAACTGGTTGGAAATATCGTTGAGATCATCGGCATCTTTTACTACTTCTGCCATATTGGCGGTCAGCTGTGTGATCGATGCACTGGTCTCCTGTGTGGAAGCAGCATATTCCTCGGAGATGCTGGAAAGAGATTCCACAGAAGCAAGGATCCTTTCTTTTCCTTCGTTCATGGAACCGAGTAAGGAAGCAATTTCCTTATTACCATTCTCGGTTTCGTTGAGCAGCTGCAGCATCTGATCGAACGATTCGCTCATTGCTTCCAATGCTTCCGCTTCAGTCGTTGTAGCATCTTTGATGCCGTTAGTCAGATTGCGGTTTTCATTGGAGTACTGTGTGATCGTGTTCAGCATCTGCGTGATCTCGCCCGCCATCTGGTTGGATTCTTCAGCAAGACCTTTGATGTTATCTGCAACAACAGCAAAGCCTTTTCCTGCTTCACCGGCTCTTGCCGCCTCGATCGAAGCGTTGAGAGCAAGAAGATTGGTCTGGTTAGCAATACTGATGATGCCTTCGGCAGCCTTGCTGATCTCGTCGACAACTTCAGCGGTCTTTCCGACAGAATCGGCAACCTGACCGGCTTTTGCATTGGTCTGTTCATCCGCTTCACGAATTTCATGAAGCTGTTTCTGCAATTTGATAGACTCTTCATACAAAGCATTGACTTTTTCCAGATTTGCTTCTGCAGCAGAACGAACGCTGTCGATGCTGTCACCGATCTCGCCGGTAATACCGGCTGTTACCTGAACATCTTCAGCCATAGACATCGCGCCTTGCGCAAGTTCTCCGACAGCAATGGAAATATTGCTGGTGTTTTCCTCGGAATTTGCGATACTGATCTTTGCGTTTCCGGCTTTCGAATTAACGGAATCTGCACAGGATACAACATCTAACAGAGAAGATTTCAGTTTCTCACGCATATCTTCCATGGATGTTTCAACCGTATAGAATTCATCAAATACGCTTTCTGCATCTACAGAATTCACAAAGTCACCGGATGCAATCGTTTTAACTGCTCCGACCATATATTTCACACTGATACGCATCTTATGCAGGATCCAAATTGCTGCCAGAAGAATACAAACAGTTATTACGGCAAAGACCACGATACTTGTGATAATGCTTTTTCTGATCTGTGCCTTGTGAATCGCTTTTTCGTTAATGGCCCACTGTTCTGTGATATCTGTCATTTCGGAAATGGATTCGCGGGTATCTTCAAAGTTCTGGATAAAAAGGGTATAATCGCCGCTGTCGGTCTTGGGATCATAAGAGCTTTCCCATGCGGCATAGCCGGATAAGAAGGTGTTATACAATTCATCGAAAGTAGCAGTGTCGACCACGGTTCCCGTGTATAGATTGGCTTCTTTGCTTGCGATATCATGGGCTTCCGTTACACGTTCGATGATCTGCTCCTTGTTGCTTACAAAATCATCCATATATTGATTTTTCAGATCCGCAAGCATATCTTCCGGGATATCTGCAGGCATCAGTGCTACATCATGATACTGCATCGCACCAAGCATGGACTGATAGAAGTCACGGTCTGCATTGATCAGATCCGCACTGATCGTGTAGAGATGATCAAAATAGAGTTCTTCATCCTCTTTGGTCGATTTTTGTAACTGCATCCCAAAATAACCGATACTTGCCGCGA
Source organism: Lachnospiraceae bacterium (assembly GCA_017550925.1). Lineage (GTDB taxonomy): Bacteria > Bacillota > Clostridia > Lachnospirales > Lachnospiraceae > RGIG7926. Next base: position 3,652 of record JAFZNL010000315.1, read on the forward strand.
TCATTGCAACAAGGATCAAACCTGCGAACAGCAGTGCAACTACAATACTTAGTTTCTTTTTTTTCATGGGCATTTTTCCTTTCGGTAAAAGTATGAGAAAACCCTAATTCAGTGTAAAAAGTAAGTTGATTATATCATGGAACATTGCGAATATTCAATGCTTTTTGCGGGATTGCCATTA
>JAFZNL010000031.1 GCA_017550925.1 Lachnospiraceae bacterium
GAAGAGCAGAGCGCTGCAGTAGATCCCGCTGAATGGAAGGATTTCGGTTTTATCACAATTTCAGTCGGAGAAGGGATATCTGAGATCTTTAAGGATCTGAATGTGGATAAGATCATTTCCGGCGGACAGACCATGAATCCGAGCACAGATGATATCTTAAAGGCCATTGATCAGATCCCGGCAAAGGTGATCTATGTCTTCCCGAATAACAAGAATATCATCATGGCGGCCAATCAGGCGAGAGACCTGACCAAGGATAAGGAAGTAGTGGTTGTTCCTTCCAAGACGGTTCCCCAGGGTATCGCCGCCATCATCAACTTTATGCCGGATCTGTCCGGAGAAGAGAACCTGGCAGCCATGACTGAGGCTATGGGCATGGTATCCACCGGTCAGGTGACTTACGCTGTCAGGGATACCGAGATTGATGATAAGGTGATCAAAGAAAACGATATCATGGGTATCGGAGATAAGGGCATCCTTGCAGTCGGTCAGGATATTACACAGACCACCATCGAAATGGTGGACGAAATGATGAAAGACGGCGGAGAACTGATCAGTATTTACTATGGGCAGGATGTACAGGAAGCTGACGCAGAAAAGCTTGCTGATGAGATCCGCTCTAAATTCGGCGACTGTGATGTTGAGCTTGTCAGCGGCGGCCAGCCTATCTATTACTATATGATTTCGGTAGAGTAAAGGTCGAGGACATATGCCATTTGCAATGACAGACCCAATCCGTAATTTCAAGGGCATCGGTGAAAAAAACGCTGCCCTTTTTCAAAAATTGCATATTGAGACCGTAGGGCAGCTCCTTTCCCATTTTCCAAGGGATTATCGCCTGATGCCGCAGCCTGTAACCATAAGAGAGGCGCTTGCCACAGGGCAAAAAGTATGCAGCTGTGCGATCCTGGCAACTATTACAACCCAGGCGACTCTCCGTTCTTATGGCGGACGTACCCAGCTTTCCTTTATGGTGCGGGATGGTTTCGGCAGCCAGATGCAGGTGTCCTATTTCAATATGCCTTATATGCGAAATAAGATCCGGCAGGGTGAACGGCGTGTGTTTTACGGACAGCTGACAGATAAGGGCAGCCGCCTTTTTATGACCCAGCCGAAGATGATGAGCGAGGCGGAGTACAGCGGACTGGCCGGCAGTCTGATCCCTGTCTACCCCAAGACGAAGGGACTGTCTGATCAACTGATCTCCAAGTATATGAAAATGGCGATCGATGGCATCTCAAAAGGTGGCACCGGTCAGAATACTGCGTCGGGATCAAAAACAAATACAAATCTTGAGTATATCCCCGGGGACATCTGCGAAAAGAGACAGTTGATGCCGCTTGTCGGTGCGTACCGCCAGATTCATTTTCCTGACAGCCTTCAGGATATGCAAAAAGCAAGGGCGCGTTTTTCTTATGAAGAATTTCTCCTCTTTTTGTTATCGGTGAAGATGCAGAAAGCAGGAAAGGCTGAAAGTGATAAAAAGATCAATGCAAGTTCTGCAGCTGACAGTTTGATGGAAAACCTTCCCTATCAGCTGACGGGATCCCAGAAAAAGGCAGTGGACGCCATCCGAAAAGATCTTTCATCCGGTTATTGCATGAACAGGCTTTTGCAGGGAGATGTTGGTTCGGGAAAAACCATCGTTGCCATCATTGCGCTGCTTGATTGCGTGGCTTCAGGATATCAGGGAGCACTTATGGCACCCACGGAAGTCCTGGCAAGGCAGCATTTTCAGCAGATTGAAGAACTGACGGATAAATGGGGATTGCCCTTTAAGCCTGCGCTATTGGTGGGTTCTACTAAAGCATCTGAGAAAAAGAAGATCTATAAGGATCTGCAAAGCGGTCAGATCAATCTGGTGATCGGAACCCATGCCCTGATCCAGGATCCTGTGGAATTTCAAAATCTGGCTCTTGCCGTGATCGATGAACAGCACCGTTTCGGCGTTAAACAGCGTGATGTGCTGCATGAAAAGGGCGGCGGCACAGTGCATACCATTGTGATGAGTGCAACGCCGATCCCAAGATCCCTTGCCATTGTGCTATACGGACAGCTGGATATTTCAGAAATGACGGATATGCCGTGCGGACGACTCCCCATCAAAAACTGTGTAGTGGACCAGTCCTGGCGGCCTTCGGCTTATAAATTTATGAATGAGCAGATCGCCGAGGGAAGGCAGATCTATGTGATCTGTCCCATGGCGGAACCCGGTGTCATGGAAGAACTGGAAAACGTCGGAGATTATGCAAAAGCGTTAAAAGAGCATTTTCCGGAAAGGGTGAATATAGATTATCTCCACGGAAAAATGCGCCCCAAACAGAAAAATGAGATCATGGAGAGGTTTGCCAGCGGACAGACACAGATCCTGGTATCCACAACTGTGATAGAAGTTGGCGTGAATGTTCCCAATGCCACGGTAATGCTGGTGGAAAACGCGGAACGGTTCGGACTTGCCAGTCTGCACCAGATCAGGGGGCGTGTGGGACGATCCGACATACAGTCATATTGCATTTTCATGGAGACCCAGAGCCGGGGGCAGAAAAATGAACGGCTGGAAATCTTAAATCACTCCAATGACGGATTTGAGATCGCCCAGAAGGATTTGGAACTGCGGGGACCCGGCGATCTGACAGGACTGGAACAGAGCGGTGCCTTTTCGTTTCAGCATGCCGATATCTACAGGGACCACTCTTATCTGATGGATGCGGCTGCTGACGCAGATGCGCTCCTTATGAAAGATCCCGGACTAACAGATCCGGAACACGCACTTTTGAAGGAATATCTCGATCGATATGCAGATGAGAGTTATATGGACGTGCTATAGGAAAGATATATGGACGTACTGTAAATTAGATATCGAAATACGATCTGAAAAATATTTGAATTTTGAGGGGAAATAAGTTAGCGACAAAAGACTGAGAGGAAGAAAGCCATGCCGAAGATTGCGATCATGACAGATTCAAACAGCGGAATCACACAAGCGGAAGGAAAGCAGCTGGGCGTACACGTTCTGCCTATGCCGTTTACCGTCGGCGGACAGGATTTTTATGAGGATATCAATTTAACCCAGGAGCAGTTTTATGAATTCCTGGAAAGGGATCTGGATGTGCAGACCTCACAGCCTTCTCCGGCAGTTGTAACAGACACGTTCCAAAGGCTCCTCGGGGAGTATGACCAGGTGATCCATATTCCCATGTCATCAGGGCTTTCCGGAAGCTGCCAGACTGCATGGATGCTGGCAGACCAGCCGGAATTTGAAGGCAAGGTGTTTGTCATCGATAACCAGAGGATCTCGGTAACCCAGCGCCAGTCCGTTCTGGATGCCCTTGCCATGGCGGAAAAGGGCCTGGATGGCAGTCAGATCGCGGAGAAACTCATGGAAGATAAATTCAACTCCAGCATTTATATCATGATGGATACACTGACTTATCTGAAAAAAGGCGGACGCATCACGCCGGCCGCTGCAGCTGTTGGAACACTGCTGAAGATCAAACCCGTGCTGACGATCCAGGGAGAAAAGCTGGATGCCTTTGCAAAAGCAAGAACTCCCATGCTGGGCAAGAAGATCATGATCGATGCCATGAAAAAAGACATTGATCAGCGATTTGGCGGGCTGGATGAAAACGCCGGCAAAAGAGTGACACTGCAGGTTGCCTATAGCAAGGATTTTGATAAGGCGCAGGAGTTCTGTGATCAGGTAATGGAAGCATTCCCGGGCTTTGAAAAACCGGTGATCATGCCGCTGTCCCTTTCCGTTGCCTGCCATATCGGACCGGGAGCACTGGCCATTGCATGCACGCAGAACCTGGAGGTTTAACCGGATTCTTACGATATGATTGGTACATATAAATGCGGATTGTTTTCTTTATATACCAAATATGCATTGTTAAGGAACCGTTAAGGTTCACCGATTTTTTCCGAAAGATTCTTCCTGTAAGATGTACACATAACAAACAAAACAAACGCAGTGATCTGCGAAACACATATCCATAGACGGTCGGTAAAGAAACCGGTTCCGGAAATGGATCACCTAAGAGGAGGAAAATGTTATGTGGACAAGAAAAGAGTTGAAGGAAAAAGGAAAAACAAGTTTTAAGAAAAACTACTGGAAAGCGGTTTTGGTATCCCTGATCATGATCATCATTTCCGGCGGTTTCGGCGGAGTCAACGGTGGAAGTTTCTCGAATAATTACAAAAGGATCCAAAATCCGAAAGAGATGATCGGTGAGGTGCAGGAAGATCTGGATGATGCAAAGGAAGACCTTGATGATGTA
>JAFZNL010000316.1 GCA_017550925.1 Lachnospiraceae bacterium
ACAAACTGATCGATCTGAGTGGACAAAGCTTTAGGATCCATAGCCCTTATTCTTTCCTCTTCCACAGCCTTCAAACCTCCTTCCTTCAATGAAAAAGACGGCTATAAGATCTCTCTCATAGCCGTCACACTTTTTATGCCAATGCCACTTCTTTTGTTTTATTCTTCACAGGGTGTTCCCGTGTGGCTTCATTTAATTTGATCTCTGCCTGCTTTCTGGCGATCTTGTCCGTGATGGAGTTTTCCTTTTTCTGCGGCTTTTCTGCCTTCAAAGGTTCCTTTACCGTATCCATGGATTCTGCCCTGTTCTGGTTTCTTTCTTCCATCTTGTCGGCGCGGACGATCTCATGCTCGGAAGAATCATAAATATACACATGATCAGAGAGTCTCTCCTGCGGTGCCACCTGTCCGGCATTCACCTCCTGCACCATGTTTTCAAGGGTGCTCCGATCCATATTCTCTGACATGGGAAGAACGATGCACTCATGGATACTTGACGGTAAAACAACGAAATCGCCACCCAGCTTATCAGCGATATCATCCATCAGTTTTTCGTTCAGGATCGCTGTTGCTCCTTTCAGTTTTTCCTCATTTGTAACGACATACATGGCCGTAGTCGGATCCTCCGGTGGAAGCATGGCTGAGATCATGGGATCATTTTTATCCACATCCGGGAACATCATCTCCGCAAGTACATCCCGCATACTCTTAAATTCCAGCGGGGCTTTGTCCAGATTCTCCATGGCAATGTCATGAAGCTGCTCTGTATTCAGACCGTACTGCTGCATAAGACTGTCAGTGATCGGTGCTGTCATGCGGCCGCCTGAATTGCTCCCAAGATCAACCGCATAAACGATTGCCAGATCCTCTTTCTGCGTAAAAGGCTTGTCAGCCAGGTATTCTTTATTGGTCTCCGCATTGACCAGTTTGCAGATGATGTTGTCCTTCACCTTATCAATGTCTGTAATGATGGACGTATCGAAGCTGCTTTGCATCTCATGCTCGACCCTGACGTTCGCAATGTCCGCCATGACATCATCAATATCAGCTCCGTTTTTCATCTTGTCAAAAAAGCCTTCCAGATAGATATTCGGAGCAATGTTCATATCCTCTGTCTTGATCATGACTCCGGTAAGCTGCACATCATTATTCTTTGTCACTTCTGCCAGTGTAACTGATGCATCTGCATATTCCGGCGGAAGAAAATCCTTGATATTCTCCTGTACATGCTCCTTAAACTGTTCAAAATCCATCATAATGCAGCACCTCCAATCCTTGCCGCCTTGTTGCGGCTCTCTTTTTCAGCTCTGATCTTTGCATTGATCTCACAGACCCGATGCATATAGGCGTTAAACCTTGCGATCTGCATTTCCTGTTCTGATCTTTCTGTCTCAACCTGCGGGATGTTCTTTTTCTTACTCATGCTTATTGTCCTCCTTGTCCTTTTTGTTCGGAAATTCCATTTTGAAGGCAAACTGGAAACCGCTTACCTGTCCTCCATTCTTTCTGGTATAGGAATACGGCTCGATCCTTTCCGGTGTCAGATAGGCATCATAGGTTCCGCCTTTCTTTGACTTAAGACCTGTCACAAGAGTCTTTTTTCCTTCCAGAATGCTCCTTACCTCATCTTCTGTCAGCTCTTTTCCATAAGCTCTGCCGATAGTCATTCCGCATTTCCCGGAACAATAGATCCCAAACTTTCCTTTCAAAACATCCTCGCCGCATTTCGGGCAGCTTCCGATCGCATATTTTGATCCAAACATTTTCTTATTCTCCTCTCCGACCTCATGATAGGTCTTTACCAAATCTGTCATCATTTTTCTGATACCATCCATAAAACGGTCTGCGCTGTATTCGCCCTTTGCAACAAGGCTTAATGCGTTTTCCCAGTCGGCCGTCAGTTTCGGGCTTTTTACAGTCTCAGGCAAAATCGTGATGAGTTTTTCGCCGTCTTCTGTCGGTATCATCTGTTTCTTCTCTCTTTTTACAAAACCGTCCCTTACGAGTTTTTCAATGATGTCTGCTCTAGTGGCAGGTGTTCCCAGGCCCTTGCGCTCCACATCATCATCCATATCCTCTGCACCGGCTTTTTCCATGGCCTGTAAAAGACTGTCCTCGGTAAAGTGCGCCGGCGGCTTTGTAAAGCCTTCTGTTACCTTTGTTTCCACATCGAAAAGCACCATATCTTCTTTCATGTCAGGAAGCGGATCGCTACTCTCTTCTTCTTTTTCTGCCTTCACCCTGTACTGCCTGTAAAGGAGCCGTTCATAACGCTTCCAGCCTTCCTCCAGGATTGTTCTGCCCGTGGCGGTAAAAGAATAACCACTGCACATGATCTCTGCTTTTACACTGCGGTATCTGTACCTTTTTGAAACGGCAGCTTTCAGACGGGCAGAGATAAGGGAGAGAATTTTCGTCTCTCCCTCGCTAATCTCTTCCTTATCCATTTTTCCGATCTCCACTGTCGGAATGATCGCATGATGGTCAGATACCTTTTTGCTGTTCATGATCCGCTTAAGATCCGGCATCCAGGTATCTGTTTCCCTCAGATAGGGAAAGGCGCTTTCTGCCGCTTCCAGTACTCTATTTGCCGTCTCTTCCATATCATCCGAAAGATACCGTGAATCTGTTCTGGGATAAGTACAGAGCTTTTTTTCATACAATGACTGGGTATATTCCAGTGTTTTCCTTGCCGTAAAACCAAAGATCCGGTTTGCATCCCTTTGCAAAGAAGTCAGGTCATAAAGTTTCGGAGATGATACGCTCTTTTCCTCCGATGTGATCTTTTCCACGATTGCATCTTCACCCACACAGACTTTTGCTACCCTTTCAGCTGTACTTCGATCCGGGTATTTTTCCGAAATGCCGTCAATCCCGCCGGATAGCAGATGAACCGTATAAAACGGTGTTTTCCTGAAATTCCTGATCGCAATCTCCCGGTCAACCAGCATGGCAAGCGTGGGGGTCTGTACCCTGCCAACTTTTAAAACCTTGCTTTTGTACAGGACTGTAAAAAGTCTTGTTCCGTTCAGTCCCACGATCCAGTCTGCCTGCTGTCTGCATAGCGCTGACCGGTACAGATTATCATACTCTTTTCCGGCTCTTAAACTGTTAAAGCCTTCCCTGATCGCACTCTCTTCCATGGACGAGATCCACAGCCGCTTTACGGGCTTCTTGCAGCCTGCCTGTTCATATACCAGGCGGAAGATCAGTTCTCCCTCCCGCCCGGCATCCGTTGCGCAGATAACAGCACTTACCGGTGATTCTCTCTTTTCAAGCATCAGGTCTTTTAAGATATGAAACTGCTTTTTGGTATCCTTCTTCACCTCATACTTCCATGTATCCGGCAGGATGGGAAGCGTTTCATATCTCCAGATTTTCAGGCTCATATCATAAGCTTCCGGTTGGGACAGCTCAATCAGATGACCGACGCACCAGGATACGATATATCCGTTTCCTTTCAGATATCCGTCATGCCTTTCATCTGCCCCGATCACCTTTGCCAGAGACTGGGCAACCGAAGGCTTTTCCGTGATCACAAGTTCCATCCGCGCCTCCTTATAGTGCTTCCTGCAGAGCTTTGGTTTTTGCTGTTTTTTCAGCCGGCTCCTTCTGGGCGATCTGCTCCTGCTTCCCTGCGATCTTATCCTGGATGGTATCCCTGGGGCGCTCCTTATAAAACTCCACAAGGGCTTTCAGCTCCCTGTTGGGGATCTTTTCCTTCTGGTCTTCCCACTGGGACTTTCCGTTTTCGTCCTTTCCCTTATAGACGGAACGTTTTACCGTAGTACTGCCATCTGCAGGGAGCGTGCACCACATGCCTTTTCCACACTTGTTTTCATGAACGCGGCTTGCCTTTACCACAAATGTCTTCCAGGGGCGCTTGTCATCAGGGCTTTTATTCGGGATAGCGATCTCCTTGTAATCGATCCCGTCTTTTCCCTTAAATTCATTGCCGACACAGCCTTTACCAAACTTCAGGGTGACGGTTTCAATCTCCTTCTTTTCGCTCTGTTCAGGGGTTTCTCCAGCTTTTTCAGGAGCCGGTTCCTGAGGTTTCTCCTTAGCGGCCGCTTCCTTTTCCGTTACCTTTGCATCCTGCGTTTTCTGTTCTTTTTTCATAACGTTTTTTCTCCTTTCATTTTCAGTCTTCCGACTCGTTAAGCTCATCCAGCGAAGTCCTCTCTTCTCCGCTTTCATACATGGCATCATCACTCTGATCCGGTTTTCCTTTTTTCTTTGACATGGATCTGAATACAAGCACGAAAATGATGACACCTATCCCCCCTGCAAGCCATCCAAGGATCTTCCCGAGGAAGCCAAATATCTTGTTTTCCTCTTTGGGTTCAGGCTCCGACATCTCCTGTGGAACGGAATCTTCGGATACGCTCTGCTGCGTCATGACTGGTGTCATGGTATAAGGATCGATGCCGTTTACCTGCGCCGTGGAATTATATGGCATGGTCTGCTCGCCATCATCCACCACATTCAGAAGATTCTGGTTGGATACGGATGTCAGGAAATATACGATCCCGGGATTCGGGGAGTTATTGTTTGCTGCCTGTTCTTCGCCGGCATAAGCCGTGTTTTCCGTATCACCGCTCTTATCCTGTGCCGGTGTCATATCAATGATGAGGTAATACTGCTGACCGTCTGTTGTCACAATGGTGTAAAACTGCTTGCTCTTTACCTCATTCGTGATATCCTCCCCGTCTTCATTTGTCACGGATACAACTTCTGCCGTTGCCTGTCCGGTCGTCTGCGGCGTGGCATTTGCAGGAAGCTCCGATGCCGGATTTGGTTTATCCTCGTTATCATCCTCAGTCTCCGCATTCGGGTCCACCCAATAGGGGTTGGGGATCGTATAAACCGTGCTGGGATTTCCGGCCTTGTCCATGGCATAGACATAGAAATTCTGATAGGTGGCATCGAATTTCTGAAGCCTTATGGTAGTAACCCCATGCTTATCCGGCACATACTTATAACCGTTGACATATACGCAGTCCACACCGCTTTCCGTATCGTAGCTTGTCACGGTTAAAAGCCCTTCGTTTACCGCCGCATTCAGGGTTGGTGGAACTGTATCAAAACATTTGATCACCCTTGATTTTTCATACTCATTCCCATACTGATCCGTCACCTTTGCATAGACCGTGCAATTCTCTGTGACTTCAAAAGACATATCATCCGTCACATCCACCCAGGAACCCTGCGCACCGATCCTGGCTTCCACTTTTTCAATCACGGTTCTTGGTACATTGGTACTGATCTTCTCCACCCTGATCTTCATTGTCATGCTTTCTTTTACATATCCGTCCTTTTCAGGCGAAATAGTGATCTTAAGTTTCCCTCTGGTTGTATCCACTGTTTCTTCCGTCTTTGCGCTGCTGCTTTCGGGGATCACTACCTTCGGGGGATCCTGTGCTACCGTGGCTGCTGTATTTGCTGTCGTTGTACTACCTTTAGCACTACCCTTTTCTGACTCGTTCTCCTCGTCACCGCCTTCATCATCCACTGTATCTTCTCCTACATGGGATGCATCCTCCCTGACCTCATCTTCCGGTGTTGACGGAGCAGCCGATGCGATAACCGCGTGATTTCCTGAAACGGCCATCATGAGGGCGATGCTCAGTAAAACTGCTTTCCTTTTCATTCTTCCTCTTCTCCTTTTCTGTTTTCATTTGCATTTCCTAAAGCCTGACTCTTCATCCCGGTTCTTGATCTTTGCTGCATTAAGAACTGCTTTAAGCTGTCATAATCCGAAAAACCGAATTCCTCTGTCAGCTTCATGAAAAGATATCCGTCCAGCCTGTGAATGTCCTTCTGGATGCCGGAGAGCCTTTCATTTTCCTTATTCAACCTTCTCCTCAGATCCTCCAGGCTTTTTTCGATGGCTCCTGTCTTTTCAAGCTGCTTTTGTTCTGCTTCCTTCAGTTTTTGGATCTTTTCCTTGATCTCTTCCTCTGTCATATCCTGTCCTTTCTTTTAATACGCCGGTCTTACGAAAGATGTGATCGGAAAACTCCCTGAAGTTGACCGGTGCCTAGCAAAAACACCGCCTCCGTTTGACTGGGAACCGCTGTCTCCGGATCCCGTGTTTCCTCCCACCGTTTCATAAGAACCGTCACCATTGTTTGCTGTTACGATCTCGATGTGTTCATTTGATCCAAACAGTGCCAGATCTCCGTATTGTGCTTCTGATGCTGCGATCAGCCTGCCGCTTTTCTGTGCCCAGCTGTAAACTGCCGCGCAGCCTGCAACTTTTCCGCCGTCATAAAACGCAGCGCCGTTCCCGCTTTTGTCAAAACACCACCAGACAAAAACACAGCACCAGGGATAAGCGTCACCGCTTACCTCACTTCCGTAATACTCCGTGTTATAAAGCACGTGGTTGGATCCCGGCGGATCTTCCGTTACACCGATCTGTCCCTGTGCCGTTTTTACAACGCCATCTGCTCCGGGACTGACTACCACCTCTCCGCTTCCTGCCGCGCCGCCCATATACTTTGCAAGCCATTCCTCGCCGTATTCCTTATGGCCGTAGGAACTCAGCCCCAGTGCGGCTGCTTTCTGCGTCGAAAACGCACTGGAAAGTTCCAGTGTCCATTGGGATGCACCCTGTTCAGACATATAGGTAAGGAATCCGTAGCCGTAGTTATAACCCTGTGCCACGATCTGCAGGCCGTCATAATCATCCGGGGTTGTAACACCCCATGTTTCCATGCCCGTGATAAAATACCTGCATCCGGCATCTATGGACTTTTGCTCAGTTGTATAGCTGTCCCATTCCGGTGGTGTTCCGTTTTCCCAGTTGCCACAGGCTTTACACTGCATCAGGTCTCCCCCGCAGCTTTCAGAATTGCCGCCCGATTCCTGCATGATCGTTGCCAGGATGGCATTGACAAAACTGGGATACCCATAGGCTTCCATCCTCTCTGTGACAAACTCCTGCCACTGGGTTACGGATTCCGGGAATCCTGCGCCCGGCATCATAGTCTGTTCCTGTTGCCCGCCGCCAAGTGACATCATCACGACAGGTCCTGCTGCACCCAAAAGTGCCGTGATCCCTGTTACAGCCAGCGTTGCTATGATGGCGATCTTTCCTGCAGGCGACTGCGCAAAGGCAGCCACTGCTGCCGCAGCTGTTGAAAACGCTTCCTTCACCTTGTCTGCCAGTTTCAGTCCGGTCGTATAAGTTACCTTGCCTGTGTTTCCTGCCTTCTTTGCCTTTTGATACTCCGCGATTGCGTTTTTCATATACTTTCGTTTGATGGCCTTTTTTTGCAGATGCTTTTCGTAGGCGCTACTCTGCCGCCAGAGGGGCGTCTGTTTTGCTTCCTTTAAAGCTGACTTGTATTCCTGCTTAAAACCTCTTTTGACAAGCTTTTCCTCTTTTCGTACATACTTTGCGATCTGCTTTTCATTCCGGGTTTTTCTCCAATACTTCGCAGTCTCTGATATGGTATAAACACGGGATATACCGTCCGCGCCTTTATCTGCCGTATCAAGCCAGGCATTCTGGGTACTGTTTTCTTCCCCACTGTCTGCAATCTCATCTGCAAAATGAAGCGCCCGCTGACCCATATTTCTCGCAAGATCCGCAGGTTTATACTTAGAAGTTGCCGACAGCTTACTTTCCACAGTCTGCTCGATCCTAAGATCCGTCTTCAGGCCGCCTTTTATTTCCGTTTTGATCTCGTAGCTTTTCCGGAGTTTATCCGCCATCTTTCTGCGGTTATCCTTTAGCTTTTTCGCATTGGGGTTGTCTTCGGAAAAAGAAAAAACGTCCTTTTCTCCTCCTGCCATCTTTGCTCCATGCTTTCTGTGATTTTGCATGATCTGGAGCTTGTCCGACTGTCCGGATTTAAGGACGCTTTTCGTATCCTCAGTTTTTAATGTGCCTTC
>JAFZNL010000317.1 GCA_017550925.1 Lachnospiraceae bacterium
ATAGTAGATCGTTCTCCATCCGTACCTGGAAAAAGAGGGGGACACTTCATTTTTTGCCTTTTCAAAAACCATTTCGGCGGCTTTTTCCACCACTTCCTTTTCCTTGACCGGATCCAGCTCAGTCGCAGTCCCTTCAAAGATCCACAGACGGCTCCCGACTCTTTCTGCATAGACATCCGAAGGCATGACCGTTCCTTCTTTTTTCAGATCTTTATCCGTTCGCTGAATAGCCCTCATTGCAATCTTCTCCGGCGGGGCGCTGTTACGGATATTATCACTGAGTTTGCCCAGAAGCGGGAACACCACAAAAAACAGGATCCAGCATATGATCGCACAGATCAGCATAATTAGCGCCTGCTTTTTATGCTTCATCAGCCGGTAAACAATGGATGTGATAATAGGTGCAAAGATAAAGGCTGCGCCCACTACGCCGGAAAAAAAGGCTGAAGCCTCTCCATGAAATCCCTGCTCACCGAAAAAGTTCACGCTTCCCCATAGCAGGTACCAGAAAAGCCCGCCCAACAGTATAACGATTGAAAATGTTATGACTCCGATCAGAATAATCTTGGTTCTGTCCATGGTATCCCCTTTGTGTTTCATGCGTCCTGATCCATCTGTCTTAACGCATATTCTACCGCATTTTTCAGGTTTTGATAAGCCACCTCTTTTTTCATCGCTTCTTCTATCGGCATCGACTCACTTGTAATCGGGTAATATGCATCAATCCCCATCTTCAGGCATTTCTCTGCGCCTTCTCCGATGCAGCCTGCAAAGGCAAGGACTCTCTTATGATATTTCTTTGCCATGGCGGCGACTTTTACGGGTGCTTTTCCCATAGCTGTCTGTCCGTCGATCCTGCCCTCACCCGTGATCACAAGGTCAGCGCTTTCGATCAGCTCTTGTGCCTGTATCTTTTCAAATAAGATGTCAGCGCCTGACCGCATTTTTGCAGATAAAAATGTTCTAAATGCAAAGCCAAGCCCGCCGGCAGCTCCGGCCCCCTTCGCATTGGGATCAGCATTTGGATAGGCCTCTTTCACAAGCTCCGCAAATCGCTCCATCCACCGATCCATCTTTTGGCAATCATCTTTCGATGCGCCTTTTTGCGGACCATATACCATGCTGGCACCATTCGCGCCGCATAAAAGGTTTTGTACATCGCAGGCAACCAGGAAATTGCATTGCGAAAGCCCGGGTATCACATGGTCTGCTGCGATGGTGGCTGCCTGCTCCAATCCCGCTGCCCCCTGCTCCACCGGATTTCCCTGCTTGTCTGTTATATCAAACCTTAGTGCCTGCAGCATTCCGATGCCGCAGTCATTGGTGCTGCTGCCGCCGATTCCGATGATAAACTCTCTTGCGCCTCGTTCGATTGCTGCCTCTATGATCTGCCCAAGTCCCCGGGTGGTGGTATGCAGCGGATTTCTCTCACCTTCATCTAAAAGATAAAGCCCGATGGCTTTTGCAGACTCGATCACGCAAGTGCCATCATTTAAGATGCCGTAAGATGCCTCCACCGATCTTCCCAAAGGATCCGATACTCTCGCCGTCTCCGTTTTGCCTCCTGCAGCCAAGAACGCATCCAGGGTTCCTTCTCCGCCGTCTGCAAAGGGGCACACTACAACTTCGGCATCCTGCCATGCCGACAAAATCCCTTCCTTTACAGCAGCCCCTGCTTCCGTGGAAGTCAGGCTGCCTTTCAATGAATCCATAAAAACTGCGATCTTCATGTTGAATAACCTCAAAACAGGCTGATCTGTTCGTAGTCTCTTTTGCAGGAAAGAGGCGGCATGACCGAGCTTATGATGCCCTTATAGCCATCATCTTTTCCAAGCCAATTCGATACTGCGTCTTTCCCCACAAAAAGCGGCATCCTGTCATGAACCGGGATCATGGATGCATTTGCATCCGTTGTCAGGACCACAAACCGCTCCATGTTTTCTACCAGCTGATAGATCCCGCATAAATACAAGAGTGAGGTATCTTCACTGGTAAACGTTGCTCTATTTTTGTCCTTATCCCATTCATAAAAGCCGGACGCCGGGATCAGGCATCTGTGATATGCCAATGCCTCCGAAAAGGTTGGCTTTAAATCCGCCGTTTCTGCCCTTGCATTGATCAAAAGTCCATTTCCCTTTGGAGACGGAAAGCCCCATGTCATTTTTCTTAGGGCGAGACCGTGCTCATCCTGTCCCTGCGGACTTTTTATGAGTATAGCTGCCACATCTTGCGGACGAATATCGAATGCACCGGACTGCTCTTTTTCACCCCCGGCAAAATGATAGGTTTCGCCAAGTTCTCTTTCCAGTCTGTCCGCTGCATCCTCGCTCCAAAAGAATCTACAACACATAGTGTTTGCCTTTCTCTCTTATCGTGTAAATCATCAAATGTTGCCGTACAACCGGAACCTCTTGCGCTGACAACGCTTGCTCCAATTCAGTTCTTTTTCCATAGTAGTTCCCCTCCTGATTTTGATTTTTTTATTTTTTACTGCTTTACTCTTTCCACTGATACTTTGCAAGGTCTACTTTACCCTCACTTACAAGGATCCCCTCAGCTTCCAACTTTTCCTGCTGTGCGGCTTTTCCGCCAAAAGCAAAATGCTCCGCCAGCCTTCCCTTGGCATCTACCACTCTGTAACAGGGAATGCCTGCCTGGTCCGGGTTTTTATGCAGCGCATTTCCTACGACTCTTGCCATTTTCCGATTGCCTGCCATTTCAGCGATCTGCCCATATGTTGCCACATGGCCATAAGGAATCCTCTTAACCGCTTCATAAATCCTATTTGTGGTAGCTTCCATAAGCCGTTCCTTAGCCATTCGTTTCAAAAACAAAACGGAGTTTTCCATTACCACTGGTCATTTATCAGTTTCGTTCTACGGTCTTTTTCCGATCAGTTTCACGATATCCGCTTCCGCTGCCCCGGGAAACTCCTGCTTCACCTGATCTGCGATACGCTGCCAGGATACTGCCGGATCTTCCGAATAGGCCGCCGTCACTTTTTCATATCCCCAGATTGCTTCCGGCGGCTGCAGGATCGATACAGGCATGCCGTATTCCTCTCCCCGCTTGTTCACCCTTCTTCGAAAATCCGTGATCACGAGATATGTCTGCATCTGCAAACCGGTAATGGTTCCGGGAAAATTCTTCTCTCCCTCTTTCCCGAAGCCTGCTTTTTTCTTCAGCTCCGTAGACAGGATCTGCTCATCCGGATAGGAAATCTCACCGTCTTCATCACGCTGCGTCAAGATATCCATGATCTTCTTTTCCCTGCGGCTGGCAAGCCCGTCTTCCCACCGCGAATCGAAATCATAACCGCTGCGCCTGTAATTGGCAAAATAGGGGAGCCAATCGATGCTGATGAATCCTGCCCTTTGCCCGAAAAACTTCCCATAGGCCACTTCACGGCTGGCAGCGATGATCTCCCGCCATTCCCAGGGATCCTGTTCCCTGTCACCGGTCCACCAAAAATCCTGGGATACATGTTCTTCTGCAGAGAAACCCTCTACTTCGTTACTGAACAGCGGCAAAAATCCCACTTCCTTCACCCAAGACACCAGCTCCTCCCAGGTCCTGATCCTATAGGGGTCATCCCAGGACATCCCTTTTATCATCCAAACGCCATCTTCAACGTACATGTTATCCCCCCTACACCATTTTCCCGTCTTTCACAACCGCAGCGGCTTTGAGCAACTCTCTGACAACGGAATCATATTTTCTATCCAACGTATAATGATCACGAAAAACATTCAGCACGATTTCAAAATCATCTATATACTTTCCCGCTAACGCCGGAACATTTACTTTTTCTTCTTCCAAAAAATCGACGATCTCCTGCAGGATACTTTCGCCCAGTTCCTGATTTCCGCCTAGCCATTTGATCAGGGAACGATGGAACAATCGCTGCATGCTCTTCCAGTTGCTCTCTTCATCCATTTCAGGAATGTTTTCGCTTCTTTGCAAAGAGTCTGCGATATCATCTTCATCAAATCTCTGACCTATGACATCCGAATTTTCAATCTCTTCTCTCGTCACCTTGTCCCTGAAATCCAGATCCAGACTTAATCCATTTTGATAGATAACGATGATGATCCCGGCCGGTCTTTTGGTCCTGCTGATCAGAGCAACTTCTCCGTAGCCATAAATAAACGCTTTTACCGTTTTTTGATCCATCCGTTTTAAGACGAGGTCGATGTCAGAAAACTGATGTGCTGTGTCTTTATAGATAGAACCTTTTAATAATGCTTTACAATGGTTTTCATGAAAGAAACCAAGCGCATAGTCCATAAAATCCCGATGCAGCTTTGACGGGCACTTTTGCAGGATCGGATGTTCTATTACCATATTGATCCGATCCCATATCTCATCCTGATAGGAAAAAGCGCCCTCCTGCCTATGCCGTTCCGTAAAACCTGCGCCTTCATAACATTTCCGTGCCCTTTCATTGGCTGAAAGGACCATCAGCTGAACGGCCTTCGCACCTGTCTCATCAAAAGCATACGCGGTAGCACTTCGGATCATTTCCCGTCCCAAGCCTTTTCCGCGCCGGGCCGGATCCACCATCACGAATTTCAGCATTCCTTCCCGCGTATCCGTATTGAGCGAATAGCAGAAAAAGCCCACGACCGCCCCATTTTCATCCAGTGCTACAAAGGGTTTGTCATTACATCTTTCGGCAATATCCTTCAGCAGTTGATCGAAAGACTCTTTTTCTATGGGAAAAGACGTCCTGTTTGCGCACCACATGGCATGCGTTCTTTCATCCGTGATCCAATCTTTGATTACCGGAAAATCCCGATCTGCGTTGTATGCCCGAATTTTCATCCCATCATTCCTTCCGCTGCCGTTTCAGAAATATTCGCAGCCGCCTCTTTCCGGTCCTTCGATTCCGGATTCATATCTTGCCCTGAATTCCATGTTGATCTGGCTGATCTCTTTTTTGCCGTCTATATAATCCTGATACATATCCGCCAATCCCGCCATACAGCCGTCACAGGATCCGTTTACATTTCCGATAGAATCGGCAACGATCTTTTCGCGTTGTTCTTTGGTGGTATCCTTGATAAGAATTGAATTCATCATCTCTCAGACCTTTCTGATTTCATCAAAATCCGTCAGCAGATCATACAACGTATCTTCTGACAAAATCCCGCGCTTCAGTTCCGGCGGAAACTTCCCCTTCTCATCATCTTCGAAATCATCCCGCCATGCCGTCTCATAGTACCTTTCCAGATCCTTCACATCAGGCAGGATCTCCTTGTACAGTTCCTTTGCTTTTTGCAGCTGCTCCATTGCATTTCGCACTCTGTCAGCTTTCTCTTCCATTAGTGTGATCCGTTCTATCTGATTCATTTTTTCTCACCTTCTGTTAAAACCCTGATGTGACCAGGCCGCCGAATATGTATATCATCCCGCCGATCACTGCGACTGCCATAACACCGATGGTGATCCATCCGAAGATCAAAAATACTCTTACTATTTTGTTCAGTCTTTCATGGGTTTCAAGCCGGCCCTGCTTCCACGCCCTGTGTGCCAAAAAAGTCAGGATCAGCGGTATAGTTCGAAGAAATGGACAAAAAACCAGGTGAATGATACTGAATATCAGGTCTCTTTCAAAATTCGGATCCCGGGACTCTTCCCCCTGCCCGGGATTTGGCGCCTGCTGATACTGCGTTTGCTGATACTGCCCTTCCTGATACCACTGATACTGCTCATCCCGATCCCATTGATACTGATCTTGTTGAAACTGATTTTGCTGATCCTGATTATTCGGTTCCATATTTATCTTGCCTTTTTGATCTAGCATTTTTCTTGTTTCTCAAATTCACGATACCGTTTTTTTCATTTCCTTTTCCCGCATTCCCTTATAGGATATCGCACAGGTCTGACAGTGTCCGATACATTCCCCACATTGTATGCATTCTCTGTCTCCGGGTTTTTGGCAATCCATCAGACAATTTTTCACGCACTGGCCGCATCCCGTACACTTTTCCTGCGAAACCTCAATCCCCACTACAGCGACCGGTGCGAACAACGAATACAGTGCTCCCAGAGGGCAGATAAAACGACAAAATGCCCTGTAACATACCATACAACTAAGCAATATCACTGCCAGTAAAAATACCTTCCAGGAAAAAAGCGCTCCTGCCAGTTTTTGGAGCTGCTCATTTGACATGACCAGCGGAATGCCGGCTTCCAGCGTTCCCGCCGGACAGATGTATTTGCAAAATCCCGGCTGAAGTTTCACCAGCGGGATCAAGATCACAAAAATGGCCAGGATCACATATTTCAGCCAGGATAACACCCTGGTCACCTTGTTCTTTTTTACCTTCTTGATCGGTATCTTATAAAGCAGCTCCTGAAGGAATCCGAAAGGACATAAAAAACCGCAGATAAACCTTCCGAACAGCACACCGAGCAAAAGGATGGTTCCCAGCATATAATATGGTATCTTATATCTCGATGAAAGCAGCCCGGTCTGGAGGCTTCCAAGCGGGCATGACGCAACCGCTCCGGGACAGGAATAACAATTCAGCCCGGGAACACAGACGCCTTTCAGGGAGCCTTTATAGATGTTTCCGGACACAAATCCTTTGATATTGCAGTTATAGAGCACCGCTGAGATCAGCTGTGTGTATCTTCGTTTCGAAAATTTCATCCTATTCCTATGCACTCATAACAGATCATGATCGCCTTGTTTTTTACATCCCTGAAGCCACCGCTATGCAATCCCATCACCATAAGAACTGCCGCGACTACAAGTATAGCGAT
>JAFZNL010000318.1 GCA_017550925.1 Lachnospiraceae bacterium
ACCTTGATTCTTGTGTCATTCTTAAAGCCTTCCACGGTGGCTTTATGCTGGTATTCATTGATCTTTTCCCCTATCTTATCAATACCGGCCTTGGCGCCTCCATTAAAGGCTGCGGATCCTACACCGTCGTGCCAGTCCTTACCCTCTTCCAGGTTCGACCAGATCTTCTTGGCAGCCTCACCGGTGGCGCCGCCAGTGATCCCGCCGATCTTGCCCGAGGTGTAATCCACGGTCGCATTATAGATCGTGGTGCTCATGCCTTCATTCCAATCTTTACCCTGTTCGAGGTTCTTCCATGCCTGTTTTGCGACAGATCCGCCGATAGCTCCCGACATTTTTGCGGTATAGTGCCAGTTTGTACCTCCGATTCCTTCCGTCGCATGATCGATGAGCGTATCCACCGTGGTGGAGATCAGTGCCATCTTCATGGACTTGTCATTGGCGTAGGCATCGCTCAGGTTGCCGGCATATTTCTTTGTGATGTCATAGATCTTTTTGATCGACTTATTTCCGGTGACGATGGAAAGAGCGGTCAGACTGTAGTCTGCGGCTTTCTCGGTAAACTCGGCAGTTTTTGTCAGTTTATCCCACATCTCCCCCTTATTTCGATAATACTCTGCGTCCTTCTGGGCTTTCCCGAGAGCTTTTTCAGCGGCTTGCCGGATAGAATCCTTATCATCCAGGGTGCCGCCGTATTTCTGCCACATTTTGAAAAGCTGTTCCGCTTCCCGGGCTTCTTTGGCCTGTTGCGCTTCCCACTTCCATTTGTCCTCGAGATACTGCATGCCATCACGCGAAAGTTTCTGATTCTCGGCGCGCTGTTTTGCAAGCCATTCCTCCAGTCCTCGATTGGCGTCGCGGAAATAATCGGCATGATCCCGCGCGTTTTCGTAGTTGTTCCGCAGCTCGTCCAGATCGTAATAGGAGCCGTTTTCTCCGATGTACCGGGGATTTCCGTTATCATCGTATCCTACGAGACCGTATTTTACCCGTTTTCCTGTCACAGGGTCGACGAAACTGATATCACCCTCATCATTCAGACTCCATTCCTTGGGCCGGTACGGGAAATCATACGGATTCGCCGGAGCGATCGGCACATCCGGAATGATCGGCGGCATGGGCGTGCCCGGCAGCGGCCAGCCAAACAGAATGCCCAGATCCCACAGGAACGAAGGCAGGACGGAACTCCAGAGGGATTTGTTGAAGCCTCTGTTATTGATCAGACCGCCGATCGTTCCGCCCGATTCCGTCCAGCCGTTGTCATCCGCAAGTGCGGTGATACAACTGAACAGCAGGGATCCGCCGATCGCCAGGAGGATGGTGGATGTAAGACCTGCGACCTGTTTCTTGCCTCCGCGTCCCATCACGACGATCGCACCGACCAGAGCGGCACTCACCACAAAACGGATATAAAAATTGTAGTTGAACAGGAACCAGAGCACGATATTGACTGCCGTGTATACGAACAGACCGATCGACATGTAATACATGATGAGCATGCCTTCGGAATATCTGGGTACTTCCTGCTTCTTGCCGTTATGCAATCTGCCGTCCGCAGAGCGCGTCCGGAAGAAGAGCTGTCCGATATCGCTCTGGCCGCCCTGTCCGAAAGAAAAATAGAGAAGGATCGCAAATACAGGCACTGCGAACGGGTTTCGGATCAGGAAGCCGAAGATGACAGCGCAGCAGAGACCGATGCGCATGTACGGATTGCCGGCCAGGTTGGAGAGATCGATCTAGCCGTTGTTGGTGGCGATACGTTCTGCACGGTCTGCCATATTCTGCGGCGCATTCTGTCCGGCGGCAGGAACTGCCGGATTTACAGGTTCTTTTGCGGCAGGTCCGACACCGAGCTCTCTTTCATACACATCGCGTAAACGCCGGGCACCCGAGAAATCTTTGGAGATCTCCGAAGTACCCTGTTTTTTCCGCATCATCAATCTGGAGAACAGGAGGCTTAATCCAAAGGTCAGCGGCGCACCGACTTTGCCCATCGGTGTCAGTCCCGCAGTCTCAAAGGGCGTCATGCCTTTATATCCGTAACTGGAAACGACAGAGCCTCCGATCAGATAGGGGATACAGGCTATCCTCCCCCATTTGCCGCTCCCTGCCCACATCGTATCATTCACCACGGACCAGAAATACACATTGAAAATAGTGGATACGATCGTGACAGGTACCATCATCTTCAGGAGATGAGGGATATTTTTGATATATCCCGAGACCCGTGCCTTGATCG
This sequence comes from Lachnospiraceae bacterium, assembly GCA_017550925.1. GTDB lineage: Bacteria > Bacillota > Clostridia > Lachnospirales > Lachnospiraceae > RGIG7926. Next base: position 2,240 of record JAFZNL010000318.1, read on the forward strand.
CGGCAAAGATCAATGCGGCATAGGATCTGGGAGCCTTCGGATCAGCACAGTATTGCTGAAATGTGGGTTCCAGATATCTGGGATCGTTTTGCATCGTCTGTCCGTTTGGCTGCATTGACAGATCCTCCTCAAGCGATTGGCGTCCCGCATCCCGGACAGAATTTTGCATTCGGTTTAAGCTGCGTTCCGCAGCTTCTGCAGAATCTCGGCTTTCCCTGCGGCATCATATTCTGCGGCTGCTGTATCATCTGCGGATTTGCCTGCTGCGGTATAGGCTGTTGCATAACCTGCGGCGGGACAGATTGCTGCATTGCCTGCTGCGGCATGGCCTGCGCCATGGTCTGCGGGCTTGCCTGCGGCGTAGGCTGCGGTACCGCATCCAGTGCCAGCTCATTTTTCAGACGCTGCACCTCTTTTTCATAGGCATCTCCTTCCAGCGGGATGAAGAGCCAGTTAACAAAATACTCATAGCCGGAGGAGATCCCGATCGCCCCTTCCGCCGATACCAGGTAAAACTGACCTTCCTGCAGAGAGCCTTCTTCATGATCATCACTCAGTGCAAAAGCAAACAGATCTCTTGCATTGAAATAATTGTCCTCCGTTCCGGCGAGTCTCCACGCCAGACACATCGGCATCGCATCCCCCAGTGCACTCATCAGATTCTTGTAATGTTTCATAATGGCATCTCTCCGTTTAACGAAAGCTGTTTCGTCTGTTCCTCAGACGGGATCGTTCCGCATATCTCGATGCACAGATCCAATCTTTATTTTACAATAGAATCATAGAAATAAAACTTGACAGATAAAAACGGCAATGCCAATTTACCTGTCAAGTTTTTCTGAACGCTATAGTTTTCTTTACTCGATCTTCAAAGAGAACCAGATTCTCTCAATCCAGCAGGCGCGCCATATAGTCTGCAAAGCCAAGGATATCCATGCTGTAGTCCTCCCGGAGGATGTGGGTAAACTCTGCCGGTGTGATGTCATTCCCGACTCTGAGCGCTAACTCCTGCAGCTCCCAGGCCACGGAGTTGATATCCTTAAGATGCAGTCCCTCCCGTGCCATGATCCTGGCATCAACGATGTTTTTGACCTGCTTGGTGATCTGACGCACGCCCTCCACCGTCTGTCCATAGGAGGCATTGCGGAACTCTCTTGCCTGCTTTAACAGGGATTGCCTGGCGGCTCCCGTGGTATTTGCCGCCTGCGCTTCCAGCTCCAGTGCCTTTTTCAGGCTGGCTTTGGCGTCGGTATCAAACCATTCCGCCCCCTTGTGCAAGACCGACTTCTGGTTGATCACCTTGTTGTGCAGATCATTCTTCATGAGATCCTTGTTCATGATCATGCTGCGTGAACCGTTCGGATCCGCGATCATGCCGACCATGCCCTCTAAGTCCTCATAACCGTCAAGGTTATGCTCAAAGACATAGCGGTTATAGGTTCCGTCGGCATTCTTTGCAAACCCGTTCGGATTGACATAGGTCACATCCTTTTCCTTCATGAACCGTAAGGCTTCCTCGATGCTCTCCGCTTCCACGCCGTTCATCTTCTTATAAAGCCTTCGGGCCACCGCTTTCTGACCCATATCCTGATCGATCGTGATATCTAGCTTTCCGGTCTTGTCCGAGTGAACGATCCGCTTGAATGTGATATCCCGGTCGGCGGGGACCTTGGTTCCATCCCAGTAGGATTGGCGTGAGCCGTTACTCACGTTCATGACATAGAGTTCCTTCTCCGAGCAGCCAAGTTCCTTTGCGATATCCTTAAGCGCCTCATCCTGGACCTGGTCAAAGAGATGCTCCCGGTACTCGTTGAACTGCTTGCGCATGTCGATACCGTTGGCGTCCGGGTACTTCTGCAGCTTCTTTAAAGCGTTCTTATTGGTCATGACGACATTGGCCTGCTCCTTGTAGGCTTTTGCCGCTTTTTCATACGCCTTTGCATCCGTCAGTGCGTCATTCAGATCCTGCTGCAGTTTCCAGAGCTTATCGACCTCCTTTTCCCCATCCCGCATGGCCTGATAATAATTTTTGTTGTCCGCGAGCTCCTCCACTGTCAGATTTTTCCTGGCTTTCTGCAGCTTATCTTCTACGCGCAGCTTTGCCGTATCCGAATGATTGACCGCATCACGGATCCGGCCGCTTAAGGTCGACGCGGAGGAATTAAAGAAGTTCTTGCCTGTCTGCAATGCTGTGTCACCCATCCGGTAGAGCGGGACGTTGCCCTTCATCCAGACATCCGCTTTATCGATCGCCCTGCGATAGCGCCCTGCCCACATCTGAACGGTCTTTCCCATATCGATGTTATGGACCTTGAGCATGTACTCCCCGCCGATCTCCATGAACCCCGGTACCTTGATCTCCTTGCCCAGCTTTCCTAACACCGGCGTCTTGGCGTCGATCTTGATGCCGCCCATCGCGACCTCCAAAAGGATCTGCGTGCTGAACTCCTTGACGCCCATCTGGACCGCATCCCAGAAGCCGAAGTCCTCATCCCCGTGGCATTCAAAGACCTTCTTCTTCATCTCCTCCGCGAGTGTCATCGTCGAGAAGACATACTCGGAGTACCCGACTGTCATGATACCCATGGCGACGCGCCCGAGGATCCCCGTGTTATCGCGAAGTCCCTGCATAAACGCATAGCCTGCCGCGATCTCATCGGCAAGTGTCACGCCCTGCGGTGTGCCGTTCGCTCCCGCGAAGGTACCGCGGATCCAGCCGATCCACATCCGCTCGACATTGGCCACCTGTGTCGCATCATATCCGAAACGCTTGTCAAACCCGTCGATCATCCGGTCGATCAGGTTATAAAGGGATGCGAGATTCGCCATCGCGTAATCCCTGATCTGCGTCTGGATATGTAAAAGCCGCTCTGTGACATGGTGATCGGCGTTATCAAAGCGCAGGCCCTCTGCGGTATCTTTGGCCACACGGAACGGCTGGGACCGGAGCAGGACATCATGCTTGATGGTATAGGTTTTATCCTGCACTTTGGCTGTCAGCTCCATCTCGCAGATCATGCGGGTCGGGGCATCCAGAGCGCCCTCCGTGGAACAGAACTTTAAGATATGGGCACCGCTTGATGTAGTCCTGCCCGTCGGGAAGACCCTGACGCCCAGCGCATCGATGAGCTTCTGGTGATCCTCCGTCTTATCTGCCGTCCTGCACCACCGGTCATTCTCGAGCTTCTTCATCGTGA
>JAFZNL010000319.1 GCA_017550925.1 Lachnospiraceae bacterium
CTAAGATGGCAATGGCAAAGCCGAAACGTAGACCGATCCCTTCGATCTTTTCAATGGTGGAAAGATCCCCTTTTCCGTAGTACTGGGCTGCCAGCATGGCGATCCCGGTACCGATGCCGAACAGGAACATAAAAAGAATACCCACCATACTGTTTGCCAGGGAAACCGCACTGACGGCATCCTGGCCCACCGTATTGAGCATCAGTACATCCGCACTGTTTACAGATGCGTCCAGGATATTCTGCAGAATGATGGGAAGGGCCACCACGCTGACCTGTTTATATATTTGTTTATCTGACATGGTTTCTGTCACGATGCATTCTCCTTACAGGATGTTTTTTACAGCGTTCTCTTATCTTACTGGAAGTATCCGGAAAAATCAACACGAATCAATATAAAAAAACTCCGTATACCGGATAACTGGCATACGGAGTTTTCGATTGGGAAGATGTGTGATTGGGTTATTACTTAATCTTGATCGTTATGGTTTTTTTCGTGTTGCTTCCGTCAGTTGCGGTTGCAGTAATCTTAACGGTTTTGCCTTTTCCGGCTTTCTTCGTCTTCACTACACCCTTGTCATTTACGGTAGCATACTTCGTATTACTTGATTTCCAGCTAAGGACCTTGTTGGTGTTTTTGCCGGAAGGATTAACGGTTGCCTTGATCGTTACGGACTTGCCTGCTTTTACGGTCTTTTTGGAAGCCTTCAGGGTGATCTTCTGAACCGCCTTCTTCATGATCTTGATCTGGTAGGTCGCAGTCTTTCCGCTTCCGTCATTTGCGGTTGCGGTGATGGTAACGCTCTTGCCTGCGCCTGCCTTTTTGGTGGTTACCACGCCCTTGTCAGAAACGGTGGCATACTTTGTATTGCTGGATTTCCAGGTCAGGGTCTGATCTGCTGCGTTTGCAGGTGCTACGCTTGCAGTCAGTGTGATCTTCTTGCCTGCAGCAATCTTTTTAGAGATACCGGTCAGGGTGATCTGATCTACGAGGGCCTTTGTTTCCGCAGAAGGTGTTTCAGCTCCTGGCCCGGGTTTTTGCGATCCGGATGCGGAATTATTGGTTCCCTTTGCAGGATCGTTTTTGTCCGTACCGGAGTTAGAAGGATCATTTCCGGGCTTGGGATCAACCGTTGCTGCATTATTTTTCCAGTTCGCATAGAGCGTGATGGATCCGGTCTGCCCTGCAGCGATGGAGGTAATGTAGTCAGTTCCTGCCTTGCCAAGGGTCCAGCCAAGGAAGGTATAACCATCTTTTACAGGTGCTGCAAGTGCGATGCTGTCAGAACCGGAAGTGTAAGCAAGCGGGTTGTCCTGTGCGTTGATACCGCCATCCAATTCGTAGGTGATGGCAAATGACTCGGGCATCTTTGTGATGGTATCGTCATCATTTCCGGTGCCGTTTCCGCCTTTGTTCAGGGTGAAGTTTACATCTTTGAAGCTGAAAGTACCATTATTTGCCTGGCTGTGTCCCAGACCGAAGTTGACATGTACGTTTGCGATGGAAGAAGCTGCATCCACCTGTTTGGTATAGGTATAGTATCCGTCAGCATCTGCCTGACCCAGCTCAGCGGTATCAACAGTGACTACATCCTGGACAACAGCCCAGCCGCCGCCGTCTTCCTGTACGATATATTCAAAGGTACCATTGGTATTTGCATCCATTTTTACCTTAAAGGTGAGAGTATAGCTCTTGCCGCCGGCGATATCAAAATCGTTGCTGCCAATCTGGGGCGTATACCATGCGCCTGCATCACTTGTCACACCGGATGCAACCCAGGTGTCATCCACTTTTTCGAGGGTGATGGCTGCGCCGCCTGCACCCGCCGTGTTACCCTGCCACTCATCATCGGGGGTGACGGGGGTTTCATCGATGGGGGTGCCCTGAGATGCACCGATCATGGTGACATTGTCAAGCTGGACAGAAGCGCCCTGGTCAAAAGTAAATACCAGTGCTGCGTTATCAATATCCTGCGATGTAGCAAAGTTCCAGGTGTAAGTCTTCACCCCGCTTTCCTTGCTGTAAGGAGCAGTGGTGGATACAAGTGTCTTGCCTAATCCGTTTTCTGTCGCCTCGCAGATGCTGACGGTCACATTGGTATCTTTTGCACTGTAGAGGTCAAAGGATACGCTGTAGCCATCTGCTGCCATCTTCAGATCCGGCTGATAAACGGTGGGAACCGCATCAGAGGAGATCTGTGCACGGCGCTCATAGTAATGGGTTTCGCCGGCTGCCACATCAAGGACTGACAGATCGGTATCCTTTAATGCTGTGGTAGTGTAACGAGGTACTTCAAAGGTGGTCCCTTCCGTTGCACGCCAGTAACCGGTGTGATGTTCTCCCTGGTCAAAGGTGCTGTTATAGATCAGGTTTCCGTCGGATAAAGGCTTACGGCTATCTGCTTCCTGATCAAGGGATGCAGGATCCACAATCTCTACTTTCACATTGCCAACATACACATGGCCGGTGGCCTGTGCGCCGACATTAAACTCAATACGGCATTTATCAAAATCCTCTGCCTGTGAAAACAGGAAAGATGTTGTTTGGGGTGCGTCAGTCAGTTCGAAGGACTGGATGCCGTAGGTGCCCCAGCTTTTCCACTCTTTGGAATCGCAGTTGACGGTTTTCCCTACCATGCCGCCGTCTGCATATGCGTCGAAGCTTACCTTGTAAACATATCCTTCTTTTGCGTCATAGTGACCGATCAGCTGAACGGAATAATCATTGGAGCCTGCATTGGCGATGCCAACCTTTGCCCAGGTTTTTCCGCTTGCATCCGTGATCTTTTCAAGGGTTGCACCCTGTCCGTCGTCCTGATTGGACAGCGCCCATTTTGCGGTATCGTAAGAAGCATCATTCATAGCGCCGGAAGAAGCGGTATCGATGCTGTCAGCAGTGACATCTGCGATCTGATTTACACCTGCATAGTCTGCCCAGTCAGTTGCAGCATCGCCGGATGCAGCGCGCTCTGCCTCAGGTGCATAGCCGCCCTGTCTGTGATACACACGTACATAGTCTACATACATGTTAATGGCATCTTCAAAAGCTGCCTTATTGTTGGTACCGCCAAACTGTCCGCTGTCAACGGCGAGGTTCAGCAGCATGTAGAAGGGCTCATCAAAGGGAGCATCAAAAGAGAGGGCATCGGAGGTTCCGGGAATCTGTCCCTTCCAGTTTGCCAGGCTGTTGATCTCCTGACCGTCATAATACCAGGTGATCTTGCCCGGTTCCCAATCGATGGCATAGGTGTGGAAGTGGGAGAAGTTGCTGGAAAGATCTACATAGCCGCTTCCTTTATAGACATGCTCAGGTGCGCCCCAGTGCAGGGTACCGCATGCCTGTTTTCCGCCTACGCCTGCGCCTACGGTTTCCATGATATCGATCTCACCGGATACCGGCCAGTTACCGTAGATGGTGGTGCTTTCGGGAAGCATCCAGAATGCAGGCCATGCGCCCTTGGTTTCCGGAAGGGAAATACGTGCTTCCACATATCCGTAGGTTGTATTAAACAGCGCTTCATCCGGCTTGGTGGTACGAAGACGTGCTGAAGTATACTTCTTGGGAGACTCAGTGCCGTACACATATCCGTTCGGCTCATAGGCAGCCGTGATACGAAGAAGTCCTTCGCCGTTGTTATCGTTGTTGAAATCCTCGTTAACGCCGATGTTCTTTGCAGCCCCGGTATAAGCCTGCAATTCCTTGTTGCCCCAGCCGGGATTGCCGCAATCTGTTGTACCGTCTCCAAGCTGCGGAGCCCAGTTATCAAGGTTCAGGCCGGTTACGGGATCCACGTTGGCATCACCGTAATTGCCGTCAAACTCATCTGCCCATACCAGGTCATAGCCTTCTTTGTCCTGTCCGGGATCTGCGAAGTCTTTTGCCGCGTTTTCCGATACAGCCGTAAAGTCATATTCTTTGCCGATGGGATCGGCTACGGAAGATCCGCCGGCCTCAGTGATGGACAGGTTATCAATGGTGATGGTTCCGGAGGGAAGATTTTCTTCGCCGTCCGCTCCCAATCCGAAGATAATGTTTTTCGCTGCCCAGGTGCCGCACTCCAAAGCTTCCTGTTTAAAGTGATGGGGCTCATTTGCTTTTAAGGTCAGTGTTTCGGAATAGAAACCTGCATCTGTATCGTTGATCTTGACAAATACTTTTTTATCAATACTGGAAGTGATATCAAATTCAATGTTGTAAGCAGTGTTGTTCATCAGAGACAGATTCATGATGTTATACTGCAGCCCCCACAACTGCGTGCCGAAGCTTGTTGCTGAGATAACAGCCTTTGTTCCGTCCTCGGCTAAAGTGGCATTTGCAAAAGCCCAGTCGGATCCGACATAAAAATCCTTGGTTGCCTGTTCCAGATTGATGTACTTTGCAGCAGTAGCATCTGCGGGTTCGGCATAAGTGGTCACTGCTGCCGGTGGGATGTTCATGGGTGCCAGGACCATGCCGAGGCAAAGCGCTGCTGAAAGAAGTTTTTTTGTAACAGCTTTTCTTTTCATGTTTTCCTTCCTTTCTTCATTTCGTAGTTTCTTGTCTACGTATTTTCTTTTTAAAGTTTCGAGTGATACCGAAGGTATTCTGCTCTCACTATAAGAAAAAAAGGATTCTGATATAATGCTTCTTTTTTTAGAAAGGTATCATTTTTTCACTTCTTCGTAAATACCGGGATCATTTGAAAAAAAGATACCAAATTGTAATTTCCCCACTACTTTTAAAATGAAGCCTTTCCTATAATGAAGAACGTTGAAATGGAGGTGGTTGATATGCCGGGAAACAAAGCAGGCAGTGAAAAGAAAGGGAAAAATAAAAAACAATCCCCGGGCAGGATTTTGTGTGTGGCGCTCATTATGGCGGCGGCCTGTATCCTGGCTATGGGCAGTGCACATTTCATTATGAAAATACAGAGCCGGGAAACGGAGGGATTAAACAATGCCATGACGGATATGGAAATACAGGATCGAAACATTTCTGAATCATTAATTGAAGAAAATGAATCAAATGAAAACAGATTAAATGAAAATGAATTCACAGAAAAAGGAGAGAAGAAAATGAATGAACAAGCGATGAAAGATGAGGCAGTAAAAGAGGAAACAAAAAAAGCGCTGAATCCATTTGGAAAAAGAACCTACGTATTTACACCCGATGACCCGCCGGAAAAGGTCAGCGCCATTCTGGAGGAACTATGGGAAAAACAGGAGGCAAACCAGTTTGGTGATGACAGGTATGCGGTGTTGTTTATGCCGGGGGAATATGATGAGAGCATCGTTTTGAAAACAGGGTTTTATACCCAGATGTCCGGCCTTGGGAAAAAACCGACGGATACCAGGCTGGGTGGACTATATCTCAATGCGCGCTGGATGTCCGATGATCCTTCCAACCATATGGCTCTTTGCAATTTCTGGAGAGGCATAGAGAATCTGCAGATTGGTGGGGACGCCACCTGGGCGGTGTCACAGGCTACCTTTTTCCGCAGGATGGCAGTGGAGGGATCACTTTACCTGCATGATGAATATGGCTGGGCCAGCGGCGGTTTTCTTGCAGATTCCTATGTAAAGAACATGATCGACAGCGGCTCCCAGCAGCAGTGGCTGACCAGAAATTCTAAGTTCAGTTCCTGGATGGGGGAAAACTGGAACCTGGTATTTATGGGGGATGGGCCCGGCTGCGATCCGGTAGGAACCTGGCCGGGAAGAGCCTATACATCAGTAGAAAAGACGCCGGTCATCGCGGAAAAGCCTTATCTGTGTTATTCCCCGGGCGAAGGCTACTGTGTGGTAAACCCTGCATTAAGAAAAGATTGCAGCGGAATGAGCTGGACGCAGGATGACAGGATACCGAAGGACAAGATGACAGAGAACGGGATGGCAGATGATAGGATGCTCAGTACCGGAGAGGATAAAGGCGATACCAGTATTCCATTAGATGAATTCTATATTGCAGATCCTGACAGAGATACGGCTGCCAGCATCAACGAGGCTCTTAAAGATAAGAAGCATTTGCTTCTGACGCCCGGCATCTATGAGCTGGAGGACAGCATCCGGATCGACCGCGCCGGCACCATTGTTCTTGGAATGGGACTTGCGACCCTGCGGCCCATGACCGGAAAATCCTGTATGGAGACGGCGGATGAAGATGGGATTGTGCTGGCTGGGATCCTGTTTGATGCAGGTCCGAAGAAGAGCGACTATCTGCTGAGTGTCGGCAGGAAAGATAAGTCCCATGAAGACGATCCGATCCGTCTCTATGATCTGTTTTTCAGAGTGGGCGGCGCCAGTGACAAATACGATGCCAAGGCGGACACCTGTGTGGTCTTAAATAGTAACGACGTGATCGGAGATAATTTCTGGGTATGGCGCGCAGATCACGGTGACAACGTGGGATGGGATCAGAATACCTCCAAAACCGGGATCCGGATTGAGGGCGATAGAAACTATCTCTATGCGCTTATGGTGGAGCATTTTTCCCAGTACCAGACCATCTGGAACGGGGAAGGCGGCGTTTGCGTGATGTACCAAAGCGAGATGCCCTATGATGTGCCAAAGCAGTCTGCATGGAACAGTGCAGAAGGAAGGCGGCATGGTTTTGCTTCTTTTAAGGTAGGGGATGATGTGCAAGCGTTTGAAGGTATCGCGCTGGGGATCTATTCCTATCACAGGGATACGCCGGTGGAAGCTTATTGCGGGATGGAAGTGCCTAAGCGAAAAGGAGTACATATCCATAATATATGTACGGTCATGCTCAACGGCAATCCCGGAATCACCCATGTGATCAACGATGACGGGGATGCAGTGATGCACGGTGGAGAAAGGGCTATCATCGTGGACTATGCGGACGGCAGGATCGTGAAATAAGCGTCAGAAAAACAGAAGAATAAAACAGAAAATAATACAGAAAAATCATAAGTGAAAAAATGACACCAAAACGAAATTCGTGTCATTTTTTTGCGCAAAGGACTTTTCTATAATGGCACCATAAACAGCAGATTCATCTGTAAACAATACAATCAAATCAGGAGGATAAAAACATGAAACTTCGAAAATTGACAGCACTGCTTTTGGCAGGCGCCATGACGATTTCAATGACAGGTTGTGGCGGAAATGTAACGGAAAAGGTAAATGCGGCAGATAAAGGGGATGCCAAGGCAGAGACAGCTGCAGATACCGAAGAGAGCGATGCTGCCCAGGAAGCCGGTGTATCAGATGCTGCGGTGGTAGGGGAAGAAGGAGACGAGAAACTGGTCATCTGGACACTGGCCAAGGACCTGGAAACCTATGCAGAGCATTATGTTGAAACCCATGACGTACAGGTTGAGACCGTAGTCATTGAGCCGGCAGATTACACCACCAAAGTGCAGACAGCTTTGAACGGCGGACAGAAAGAGCCGGACATCATCGTAGGCGAACCGCAGATGCTGGAAGATTTCTATGATGCGGGATATTTTGAGGATCTGAATCAGGCTCCTTATAACGCGCAGGATTATGCAGGACAGATCGTTGATTATGTATGGAAGGTGGGCCAGGATGCGGAAGGTATCCAGAGAGCTATCTCTTATCAGATCACACCGGCAGGACTTTATTACAGAAGAGATATCGCAAAGGAAGTATTCGGCACGGATGATCCCGATGAGATCGGCAAACTGTTCGCAGATTATGCAACCATTCTTGATACTGCTAAGACATTAAAAGATCATGGTTATCGCATTTTTGCATCCGATGCAGAGATCAACTACTTCTCAGGAGATTCAGCATGGGTAGTGAACGGAGAACTGAATGTAAACCAGGCACGTCTTGACTACATGGATCTGGTAGTAGACCTGTATCAGAAGGATTACACCGCATACGCAAATCAGTGGTCCACTCCCTGGTATCAGGCTATGGCAGGTGAGGTTCCGATCCTGACCGCTGATATCCAGAGTTATGCAGATGATTCTGTCAATGTGTGGGATGCAGAGCAGTTTGCAGAAGCAACCAAAGAAATGGAAAAAACACAGGTATTCGCCTTCGGTCTTCCCAGCTGGGGCGTTCTGACACTGCGTGACAACGTTGGTGAGACTTCCGGAAACTGGGGGGTATGTGCAGGTCCCGCTTACGGTTTTGGCGGCGGTACATTCATCGGAATCTCTGCACTTTCCGAGCACAAACAGGCAGCATGGGATTTCCTGAAGTGGGTAACCCTGGACGAAGAGACTGCTGAGTGGTGGATCGAGAAATCTGAAGGCGATACCGTTTCCCTGGTATCTGTACTGGATAAGCACAAAGATGATGAGAACCCGGTATACGGCAATGAAAAGATGTACGCTTTCTGGCTCAAGCAGGCAGAAGGGATCGATTACTCCAAGGTAACCCGGTATGACAAGGTGATCAACGATGCATGGGGTCAGGCTTGCACGGCGGTCAAGCAGGGTGAGAAGAATAAAGAAGAAGCTTTAGGAGAATTCTACGATGTTGTTGAGTCTACCTATCCGGATATCACGGTCAACAGATAAAGAACAGACCGGAAAAGACAGGGAGGGGCGGTTACAGCCGCCCGCCCTGCTTACCAAAAGTGTTGGAGGAACTATGCACGCTACTGCCACAAAGAAGATGAAAAACAGGAACAATGCGGCATATCTGTTTGTCCTGCCCTTTGTGATCGTATTCGCGGTTTTCAGCATCTATCCGGTAGTCCGTACTTTTTACTTAAGTTTCATGGACTATAAAGGATATGGGGAACCTGCTTTTAACGGACTGGCTAATTATGCCCGGGTCATCCATGATAAATTTTTCTGGAGGGCTCTGAAGAATACGGTCAAGATCTGGGGCGTGAATATTATCCTGCAGCTGGGGATCGCATTCCTGTTGACGGTTATCTTCAGTGATATCAAATACAAGATGGCCGGCCTTCCCATCTTCCGGGCGGTATATTATCTGCCAAACCTGATCTCAACAGTGTCGGTTGCGTTTCTCTTTAAGACACTGCTTGATTGGCAGCATGGTACCTTCAATCAGATTCTGATGAGCTGGGGACTGACCAAGACCCCCATCAACTGGATGGGAACCGTGGCGACAGCCCCTTACGTAGTTTCGGTCCTGGGAGCCTGGATGTGGTTCGGTAATTCCTTTATCGTGCTGATGGCCGGTGTACAGGGTATTCCGAAGGAGTATTTTGAGGCTGCAGCCATCGACGGTTCCGGCAGATGGAACACTTTTTTCAGGATCACCATCCCGATGCTCAGACCTATTATGTTATATGTATTTGTCACTTCCCTCATCGGCGGATTGCAGCTCTTTGACTTACCTTTCATGATGCAGGGTGCAGCGCCGGGCACCATGGGAGAACCCTCCGGAAGCTTGCAGACGGTGGTCATGTATCTGTATAAATTTGGGTTTGAGACCCATCAGGTGGGATACGCATCCGCTATCGCATATGTACTGTTTGCGATCATTCTGATCTTTTCACTGATCCAGTTTAAGTTTTTGGGCAAGGAGGATTAAGACATGGCAGGCATAGGATATAAGATCAAAAAAGGTATATTATATATAGCGCTCATTGGATTGGCGCTTGCATGCTTACTTCCCTTCTGGCTCATGATCGTCAATTCCACCAGAAGCGGCGTTGAGATCACCCATTCCTTTTCCTTCATACCCGGCTCCAGCCTGAAGGATAACTGGGATCAGCTGTTTGGATATATTAATCTTTTCAGGGGGCTTCTTAACAGCCTCAAGGTGGCGATACCTGCGACGCTCTGCACGGCGTATTTTTCCGCCATAACAGGATTTGCAATGGCCATGTACAAGTTTAAAGGAAACAACCTGCTCTTTAAGGTTATCATCATTTTCATGATGATCCCGGCACAGCTGTCTCTGATCGGATTTTACAATCTGTGTCAGAAACTCCATCTGGTTGATACCTATATCCCGCTTATCGTACCGGCCATCGCATCCCCGGGGATCGTATTTTTCCTAAGGCAGTATGTACAGGCAACCCTGCATAAAACATTGTTGGAAGCAGCCAGGATCGACGGGGCCAGCGAGTTCATGATCTTTCATAAGATCGTTCTGCCAATTATGGCGCCTGGGATCGCGACCATGTCCATCGGTGCCTTCATCGGCAACTGGAACGCTTATCTGGTGCCACTGATCCTGCTGAACTCACCAAAGAAGATGACGCTTCCCGTTATGATATCCACCCTCAATGCAGCAACGGATCTGCAGAAAAATCAGGGAGCCATTTATCTGGGAGTCGCCATATCCGTGATACCGATCCTGATCGTATTTGCCTTCTGCTCGAAGTATATCATCAGCAGCATTACATCAGGAAGTGTCAAAGAATGATCTTCTGATAAACACATGCACAGGGGTAGTGTAAAGTCCGGTATGAAAATACGAAGATGGGACACTACCGATGGATTAGGAGAGATGCTTGTATGGGCATCTTTCCTTTCCGTATTTGCGCAGTGCTGACAGAATCGTAAATTCGTAACTGTAAAACCCGTATGTTCTATGATATACTCGACCTATGAATGAAACGAAGATAAAATACAAGTTCATAGCTTGCGTCAGGATGCTCCTTTTGGCGCTGTCTGTATGCTTTCTGACAGCATGCGCTCAGGGGGCAAAATCCGGCAGCAGCAATCCCGCAGACGGGTCGGATGCATCAGTGCAAAGCGATGGCGGCGCGGACAGCGAAATATCGGATCCGGATGTCACCACCTTTGACTGGTATATCAACTATTCATGGTTTAATACGGGCTGGGGCAACAGCGCCGTTTCCCGGGCCATCACGGAAAAGACGGGTGTGAGTATTGATTTTATATCGCCTTCCGGAAATGAGGCAGAGAAACTCAACGCCCTGATGGCATCAGGCACCCTTCCGGACCTGATCACCATAGGATGGTGGGAACCCCAGGTCAATGACATGATCCAGGGGGATATGGTTTATGCCCTTAATGAACTTGCCGACGAGTACGACCCGCACTTTTTTGAGGTGGCGGATCCCCAGGCGGTGGGCTGGTATACCCAGCCGGACGGCAATCTATACGGATATCCCAATTCCTCCATCACGCCGGATGATGTGGCAAACAATGACAAGATCGGTTCCAACCAGACCTTCCTGGTACGGAAGGACATCTATGAAGCCATCGGATCACCGGACATGACCACCACCGAAGGGTTTGCGGCAGCGGTTAAAAAAGCGAAAGCCATGTTTCCCACCATAGACGGGAAACCGCTGATCCCTGTGGGTGCGCATATTTTCGATGATACGGGGAATGTATCCTTTGACCAGTATCTTCAGAATTTCCTGGCCATCCCCATGGAGCAGGACGGCAAGCTCTATGACAGGGATACGGATCCTGAATATATCAAGTGGCTCAAGATGTTCCGGAAACTGAATGAAGAGGGGTATCTGTCCACGGATATTTTTATCGACCAGCGAGTCCAGATGGAAGAAAAACAGGCAGAGGGACGCTATTTTTGCATGCTCTATCAGTATACCGATATGACGGCACAGCAAAAGACCCTCTATGCCCGGGATCCGGACAGTATCTATATTGCCGTGGACGGACCGCGGAATTCTTCCGGTGCCGATTATATGCTGCCTTCCGGAACTGCCAGCGGATGGACCCTGACCATGATCTCCAAGAATTGCAAGAATCCCGAAAAGGCCATCAAATTCCTGGACTATCTGATCTCCGAGGAAGGCCAGAAGATGGTCTATTTAGGCGTGGAAGGTCAGATGTACGAGATGAAAGACGGGGTTCCTGTGATCAAAAAGGAGGTGCAGGATCTCCTTTTGACGGACAGGACCAAATATGATGAACTCTATGGTGGCAATGACGCCTATTGGATGCTGCAGGATAATGTCATGCAGCTGCAGTGGCACACCGAGGATGAAGATCCGGCAACCATGCCGGAAAAGTGGACCTATGGCCACACCGTCTATACGGGACAGTATGATGTGATCCTGCCCTCCGATACCCAGGATGCCTATGTGAACGACAGGATCAAAAAACTCTGGAGCACCACCCTGATCCAGATGCTGCTAGCGAGCAGTGATGAGGAACTGGAAGAGATCCTGGATCAATATAAGGCCAAAAGAGAGGCCCTGGGCTTTTCGGAACTGCAGAAGAAAAAGTACGAGTATGTAAAAGAGGCGAAGAGGAAGCTGGGCATTGAATAATGCAATAAAGGGAATGAAATTGAATATAAAGCTCACTCTGGTAACGATGATACTGGTGACTCTTCTTATGGGTGTGTTCGGCGGGATCGTATTTTACAATCTCGAACAGACCCATGTCAGAGAGAGTGTCAGTTACATGCAGTCCACCATGGAAAGGCGTATGGACAGTATTGACAATAATATCAATGCCATCAATATGACCACACAGTTTTTCCTGACCAACGCCAAGATGAATGAGGTGCTTAACCGGGCCAAAACGGGCGCCACCTATACGACGGCGGAGTGGATCGATATTTATAACGTGGATGTGGCAGCCCTTGAGCGGCTCATCAATACCAACCCGGTGATCAATGGTGCCAGATACTATGCCATGACGGACAATGTGCGGGAAATGCTGCCGGTCATGTATAACAACAGCCGCCTGAAAAAGCAGGAGTGGGCTGACATGGCGGATGAGGGCGGATGGATCTTTGATTACAGTGAGAATATTTTTTCAACGGATGATAAAAAACTCATGGCCCTGATCACTCCCGTGGACGACCGCGCCAACGGCCGGATCGGATACATTGAGACGAGCATGCAGCTGCGGGATCTTTTCCCATCTTTGTATGAGCATATGGAGGGAGAAGTGAGCTGTTTTGTCTGTGATGATGGCCAGGTTATCTTTGGTGATGTATCCCCTTCCCAGCAGGAAGATGTACAGGCGGCTGCTTGCAGATTGGCAAAAGAACTCAGTATGCAGGATGGCGACGGACAGACCGGTATCAAGACCGAGTATATTGCAACCGGCAAATATATTATTTCCGGTATGTATATCAAAGAGCTTGCCGGAACCCTGGTATCCGTGGATGATATTTCCGGTGGGATCGCCTCGGTTCACAGACTCAGAAGCCTGTTTCTTTTGGCAGCGCTGATCATGATCGCAGCGCTGGCGTTTGTGGTGAACATGCTGGTCAATATCGTGTTGAAACGGTTCTATGACGTACTCTCTACCATTCGGGAAGTCAGAAGCGGCAACCTGGATGTCCGGACACAGGATGAAACCCGTTCGGACGAGATGGGAGAACTGTCCTATCAGGTCAATCGAATGCTGGACCGGATCCAGGAGTTGATGCAGGAAAATGTAAACAGAGAAGTCCTGGCCAAGGATTCCCAGTTGAAAGCCCTGCAGAACCAGATCAATGCACATTTTATTTACAATGTGCTGGAGTCCATCAAAATGATGGCAGAGATTCGGGAAGAGTATGATATCTCCGATGCGGTGACCAGCCTTGGTAAGCTCCTGCGATACAGTATGAAGTGGTCCACGGAGACCATCTATGTATCCGAGGAGATCGAGTATATCAAAAACTACATGGCCCTCATCAATCTGCGGTTTGATTATGAGATCTTTTTATCACTGAATTTATCCGAGAGTGCCATGAAGCAGAAGATTCCAAAGATGACACTGCAGCCTATCGTGGAAAACGCCATTGTACACGGCATCGAAGAGATCGCCGAGGATACCACCATCTATATCAAGAGCATTGAGGATGGCGAGGACTGCACCATCGAGATCACGGATAACGGCCGGGGAATGAACGAAGAAGAACTGAATATCCTGCGGGGAAAGATCAGTGGTCAGGTGCCGTCGGGCGGCGGTTCCGGTAACGGGATCGGACTGAAGAATGTGCAGGACAGGATCCGAATGGAATACGGAGAAAAATACGGGATTGAGGTAGCGGACAAGGAGAACTGCTATACCAAGGTGTGCATCAAAATCCCAATGAGCAGCAGGAAAGTAGGCGAGGAGAATAAAGCATGATAGATACCATACTCGTAGTAGAAGATGAAAAAATGATACGCCAGGGCATCGCCACCATGATCAAACGATGCGGCACCCAGGTGGGTGAGGTTTTGGAGTGCCCTGACGGAGAGAAGGCTTTGGAAATCCTGAAAACAACACATGTGGATCTGGTGTTTACGGATATCCGTATGCCGAAGATGAACGGGATCCAGCTGGCCCAAGAGATCCAGCAGCTTGATGACACTCCCCTTGTAGTGGCCATCAGCGGTTATGATGATTTTGATTATGCCGTACAGATGCTGCGAAGCGGCGTGAAGGAATATATTCTAAAGCCTGTGGAAAGAGAAAAGATTGCGGAAGTTGTAGCAAGGCTTGACGAAGAGATTGCGCGTAAAAAAAAAGACAGGGATCTGACGGAGAATACGAGTAACCGTCTTTTGAAATACCTGTTGCTGGATAAAGATGCCACGCCGGGAGATCTGGAGGATCTTGAAAAGCTCCTGACAGATAAGGTGGGAAAAGAGTACTATGTGATGATCGGTAAGGCCCCCGTAGCACCAGAGGGGATCCGGATCAGCTCGCAGTCGGAGATGATCTGCATCATCCCGGCAGGGCAGATCGAAACGGTCATAGAAGAAAATGGAGATGCTTACGCAGGACTGAGTGACGGTAAGGATAAGATCACAGAGCTGAAAGGAGCTTATGAGCAGGCCTGTGCCAGAAGAAAGAGAGCCTTTCTGACAGGGGAAGGACTTGTGAGAGAGGATGGAAAAGAGCCGCCTGCCGGACTGGCAAAAGAGGCAAAACAGTTGACGGATCCGGCTGCCCTGTCCGCAGCCGTCCAAAGAATTGGCGTGGCCGAGGAGGCCGGGATAAAAAAGGAGTGGGACCGGTTTTTTACCGCAGCTGAGCGAGGGTATCTGAAGTATGATGCTTTTGAAGACGCCATCCGGACCTTTTTCTCAGAGTTTATGTCCGTTTATAAATGCCGGATCCCCGAAGAACTGATCTGTCCGCTTACATTCAATCACTTGGATGCTTACAGACAGGAGTTTTATGGATTTTTGAAGGGCATGTCCGGGCAGCTGTCAGCCGGGAGCGGCGATAAAAAGATGCGGGAGGCGGTAGCCTATATCCAGGAGAACTACATGAAGGACCTGAGCATGACCGTGGTCTCCAATGAAGTATCCATGAATTACACCTTGTTTTCCACCCAGTTTAAGCAATATACGGGAAGCAGTTTTGTCAGCTATGTCAGGGACCTGAGGATCACCGAGGCGAAAAGGCTGTTGGCGGAGACCGATATGCGCATAACCGAGATCGGTACAGCTGTGGGATATGAAAGCGAAAAGCATTTCCTTAAGAGTTTTAAGTCGGAAGTGGGTGTCACCCCCAGCGAATATCGAAAAAATGCGAGTCGGTGAGAGAAACACCCCTTGACAAAAGATGTCAGGGGGTGTATATTTTAAGCGAACAATTAAACGAATGCTTAATCGTTAAAACGTAGAACGAAGTAAAGAAGCTAATAACTTCAAGGAGCAGCAGGCGCCGGAGGTGATTTGCTCAAAACCGCATCTGTAGCGAAGCAAAGCTAAGGTTTTGGGTAAATCACGAAGGCGATAAGCTGCGGAGTAAATGGTTAGAAAAAATGAACAGGGGGAACCAAATGATGAAGAAGAGTTACAAGATTGATGTAGACTGCGCAAACTGTGCAAACAAGATGGAAGAGGCAGCCAAGAAGACAGCAGGCGTGAAAGATGTCGTTGTGAACTTCATGGCACTGAAGATGAATGTGGAGTTTGAAGAAGGCGCAGAGCCGAAGGCGGTTATGCAGGAAGTTTTGAAAAACTGTAAGAAAGTGGAAGACGACTGCGAGATCTTTTTGTAAGATCGGCAGGCAATAGGATCGGACAAAGAGAAGAACAGAAGCAAATTGATAAGCAGAAAGCGCGAAGATCATGACCAAGAAACAAAAGAAAAACCTGACCCGGATCATTATTTCAGCTGTGCTGATGGTGATCCTGCATTTTTTGCCGGTGACCGGACTGCTCCGGTTTTTATGCTATCTGGTCCCCTATCTGATCGTGGGATATGACATCCTGATCAAGGCGGGAAAGGGCATTATCAACCGGCAGCCTTTTGATGAGTGTCTGTTGATGGCGATCGCCACCATCGGCGCCATGGCCATTGCCATCTATGAAGACGGAGATTATTCCGAAGGGATCGCGGTCATGCTCTTTTACCAGGTGGGTGAGTGGTTCCAAAGCTATGCTGTCGGCAGGAGCAGGCGCAATATCTCAGAGCTGATGGATATCCGGCCCGATTATGCCAATGTGCAGCGGGGTGACAGCCTCGAGCAGGTGGATCCGGATGAGGTGGAGATCGGCAGCACCATCGTGGTACAGCCCGGGGAAAAGATCCCCATCGACGGCATCGTGCTTTCCGGCGACTCATCGCTGGATACCTCAGCACTGACAGGAGAGAGCCTGCCAAGAAGCGTGGCAACAGGCAGCGAAGTGATCAGCGGCTGCATCAATTTATCTGGCGTACTGGAGATCCAAACCACCAAAGAGTTTGGCGAATCAACGGCATCCAAGATTTTGGAGCTGGTAGAAAATGCAAGTTCCAGAAAATCCCGTTCCGAAGCCTTTATCAGCCGTTTTGCAAGGATCTATACGCCGGCGGTGGTGATCAGCGCACTGGTGCTGGCATTTTTGCCCCCCATCATCCGTATGACGCTGCTGGGCACCCAGCCTATGTTTGGCACCTGGATCTACCGTGCGCTTACCTTCCTGGTTATCAGCTGCCCCTGTGCCCTTGTGATCAGCATCCCCCTGACCTTTTTTGCCGGCATCGGCGGCGCGGGCAGGCAGGGCGTTTTGGTAAAAGGCTCCAATTATTTAGAGGCCCTTTCCAAAACCAAATACGTTGTTTTTGACAAAACGGGTACGCTGACCTGCGGAACCTTTGAAGTGACAGGGATCTATCCTGCGGATGAAGAGCAGCGGGAAGGTATGGATAATCTGACGGATAACCAGAGAGACCTGTTACAGATGGCGGCCATGGCGGAATGTGCCTCCTCCCACCCCATTGCAAAGAGTCTGCAAAAAGCCTGGGGACAGGAGATCGACCGCAGATGTGTGGAGAGGATCGAAGAGATCAGCGGCCACGGCGTATCGGCCTATGTGAACGGCGCTCATATCCTGGCGGGAAATGACAAGCTCATGTATAAAGAGGGCATCGTCATGAATATGCCGGGGAAACGGAAAGGTCAGGATCAGGCCGCGGCTGCCAAAACAGATTCGGATCAGAAAGCTGCGAAGAAGACCTCAAAAGCAGATGATGCATCCATGGCAGGTACCGTTGTTCATGTGGCGGAAGACGGCGTTTACAGAGGCTATATCCTGATCTCTGACAGGATCAGGGAAAATGCGCCGCGGGCGATCAAGGCTTTGCATAATATGGGCATCAAAAAGACAGTCATGCTGACCGGTGATGAAATGCGCGCAGCGCAGAAGGTGGCAGATACCTTAGGGATCAGCGATTTTTCCGCAAGGCTCCTGCCTGCTGATAAGGTTAAGAGGGTAGAGGAACTTTTGGAGAATAAACAGGATCAGGAAATGCTGGTCTTTGTAGGCGACGGGATCAATGACGCGCCGGTCCTTTCCAGGGCGGATATCGGTATCGCCATGGGCGGTCTTGGCTCGGATGCCGCCATCGAGGCAGCGGATGTGGTGCTGATGGACGACGACCCCATGGGACTTGTCAGGGCGGTAAAAATGTCCGTTTCCTGTATGCGGATCGTTTATGAGAATATCTGGTTTGCAATCGGTGTCAAAGTGATCTGCCTGCTGCTTGGCGCGCTGGGTATTGCCAATATGTGGCTGGCCATTTTTGCGGATGTAGGCGTTATGGTACTGGCAGTCCTGAACGCCATGCGGGCACTTTTTGCAGGAAAGAAAGCAGCCCTGTAAGCAGAAGATGCGTAAAAGTGATCTTGGCCGAAATCGATAAAAATGATGAAAAAAAGTGATTTCAATGTAAATATTGTGCATTTTATTGCATTTTTTGAAAAGTAAGTATGGTAGAATAACTATAATCTCACCAAGAAGTGGTGTGGATAACCCTCATAATCCCCAATTATGATTGAAAAGGCAGCTTAGAGCTGCCTTTTCGTATTGTCGGAATTTTATTCTTTTGATTGTGAAATATAGTTTGTGAAAACCTGGCCGGAAATCTTAGTAAGCCAGAGCCTTCTCTTCGCCGTTTTCTACGCGCAGGCCACCCTGTGCGAGAGCAAGGAGTTCATCTTCTCCCGGATAAACGGTGAAAGGAGCCATCCACTCACATCTTGCTTTCAGACCATCAACTACGTAGGTGTCATATGCGATACCGCCGGTCACGATGATGCGGTCAACCTTGCCGGACAGAACACAGCACATGGAACCGATGTCCTTTGCCACCTGCATGATGAAAGCATCGCGCAGCTCAGCAGCCTTTGCATCACCTTCGTCAGCCATCTTGTCGACATCACGCATATCGTTGGTATTCAGATAAGCATTGAAACCGCCGTTGCCGACTGCTTTCTTGTAAACTTCCTTCTCGGTGTATTTGCCGGAGAAGCACATCTTGATCAGTGCGCCGGTAGGAACAGCACCTGCTCTTTCCGGTGAGAATGCGCCGTCACCGTCAAGGGCGTTGAATACATCGATGACACGTCCTTTTTCATGAGCGCCTACGGAAACGCCACCACCCATATGAACAACAACCAGGTTCAGGCTGTCATATGCCACGCCGTTTTCTTTTGCATAGCGTTTCGCAACTGCCTTCTGGTTCAGTGCATGGAAAACGGAAGTACGGGGCAGCTCAGGAATGCCGGAGTAACGGGAGATGGGAGCAAGCTCGTCAACAACAACCGGATCTACGATGTAGGAAGGCTTGCCAATGGACTCGCCGATTTCTCTTGCCAGGATGCCGCCCAGGTTGGAAGCGTGCTGGCCCTGCTTGCCGATTTTCAGGTCTTCAAGCAGTTCGTCGCTGACCTGATAGGTACCGCCGGGGATGGGCTTGAGCATACCGCCGCGGCCAACGATGAAATCCAGATCATTGATATCGAAATCCTTGGAAGCAAGAAGGTCCAAAATGATCTGCTTGCGGAAATCCTTCTGGTCTACGATGGAAGCGTACTGTGCGATCTCCTCTGTGGAGTGACGCAGGGTTTCTTCAAATAAGAGGGTCTCATCTTCAAATACACCGATCTTGGTGGAGGTGGAACCCGGATTGATGATCAAACTTTTCTTGGACATGGATGATTCTCCTTTCTGTCAATCATGAACGATAACAAATCATACTATATAATTACTTCGCCAGCGCCTCAGCTACGATAGCAGCCAGAGCGATGGAGTTTACTTTTGTCTCGGTAGAATCGGAACGGCTTGTCAGGATGGCCGGAGCGGAAGTACCTGTCAGGATGCAGCCGTTCTTAAACTCAGTGGTGTGTACCATGCACTTGTAAACCAGGTTACCGGCATGGATGTCCGGGAACAGAAGCACATCAGCGTCACCTGCGATCTTGCGGTCCGATGCGCCCTTATGTGCAGCTGCTTCAGGATCGATGGCGATATCCAGGGAAAGGGGACCGTCTACGATGCAGCCGGTGATCTCGCCCTTTTCATTCATCTCGGTCAGGGTCTGTGCCTCAACGGTGCATTCCATCTTAGGATTGACTACTTCTACTGCAGCCAGGGGAGCAACCTTCGGATTCTCAAGGCCGCATGCATGGCATACTTCAACGGTATTGTTGATGATGTTCACTTTATCTTCCAGCGTAGGATAGGGGATGAAAGCAACATCTGTCAGGAAAAGCAGATGGTCAATGCCCTTGAGCTCGAAAACAGCTACATGGGAGAGGGGCTTGCCGGTACGAAGGCCCACTTCTTTATTCAAAATGCTCTTCAAAAATGACTTGGTATCGATGATGCCCTTCATGTACATATCAGCTTTCTTGTCATGCACCAGGCTGACAGCCTTCAGTGCTGCTTCCTGTACATCGGGCTCGTTGATCAGCTCAAACTCGGACAGGTCCATGCCGATCTCATCTGCGATGGGACGGATCAGGCTTTCGTCGCCAACCAGGATTGCGTCTGCGATGCCCCGCTCTTTTGCCAGCTTGATAGCTTCCAGGACCGGCTTATCCTGTGCAACGGCAACGGCTACCTTTTTCTTGGAGCACTCGTTTACTTTTTTTAACAGATCATCAAAACTTTTCGTCATTTTCTTCTACCTTCCTATCTGATTTTTTGTGAAATGATTTAGATTAATTCGTTTATGCCCGCCGCCGGAAACAGGACGGGCGTCGCTTTAAGCAATATACCATTTTACTTAAGGAAATTCAAGGGAAATTTCATGGATTTGGACTCTGCCTGCCCTTGGTTTTTTCGGGGATTTTTTAATTGACAGTATTTTCAGATTATTTTATACTTATAGTGTTAGTTTTCAGGCAGATTTTACTGAAAAACCGGTAAACCGGAGGGGTTATTCATGAAAAAGGTACTCATAAAAGATCTTCGGCCGGGAATGATCACGGCGGAGGATATCTATTCCATAGACGGACAACTCATTCTGTCGAAGGACTTTGTGCTCGATGCCTCCAGTATCCAGAGGCTCGATTCCTTTGCACTGTATTCCATTCGTGTAGCGGATGAGGTGGCTGCTCCGCGGGAGACAACACCACTGCCGCCGTCGCAGAAGGAGAAGGTTCGTTCCAATCCGGAATTCCGCGCCTTCAAGGCAAGTTTTGAAGAAAATGTGGAAACGCTTAGGATCAAGCTTAATCAGGTGGTTACCGCCAATTCCAATTTCGACGCGGAAAACCTGTTGTCTCAGACACTTTCGCTGATCGGCAAATCCGAGCAGTCCTCCATCAGCATGATGGATATGATTCTGAACATGCGTGATTACGATGATTCCACTTATGCACATATGGTAAACTGTGCGATCCTTTGCAACATTTTCGCGGGATGGCTTCGCATGGATCAGCAGGAACGCGTGCTGGCAACAACATGCGGTCTGTTCCATGATATCGGAAACCTGCGAATCACAGAGGATATCCTGAAAAAACCGGGCCCCTTATCTGCCCGGGAAAAAGAGATCATCAAGCGTCATACTACGGAAGGTTATAACATTCTGGGTGCCCAGAAGCTGGATCCCGAGGTGAAAAACACAGCCCTGATGCATCATGAAAGATGTGACGGCACCGGCTATCCTTACGGTTTTTCATCGGACAAGATCTCCAGGTTTGCCAGAATGATCGCCATCGTGGATGTATACAATGCCATGACCAGCAAGCGCGTATACAGAAAAGCCATCTGTCCCTTCGCGGTCATCGAGGAACTGCAAAGCCAGGAATTTTCCGCCTTTGATACGGACATGATGCTGACTTTCCTTCGAAATGTCAGCAACAGTTTCATCGGAAACAGGGTAAGGCTTTCCAACGGCATCGAGGGTGAGGTGGTATTCATCCATCCCGAAGCCATTTCCCGTCCCACCATTCAGTGCGGACAGAAGTTTTTGGATCTTTCTGCCCACAAGGAACTGAAGATCCTTGCGGTGGTCTGATAAGATATAAACGTAACCCGTCAACTTATGTATTGTATTTGGAGAAAAGGAGAAGAAACATGGGACTGATCAGTGCAGCTTTGAATGCGGCAGGCGGCGTAATGGCCGACCAGTGGAAAGAGTATTTTTACTGTGATGCGCTTGCGGAGAATGTACTTTTAAAGAAAGGTTCACCCCGACACAGCGATAAGAGAAAGAGTGCAAACACCAAAGGTGAGAGTAATATTATTTCCAACGGCTCCATCATCGCAGTTAACGAAGGACAGTGCATGCTTATCGTTGAGCAGGGCAAGGTTGTGGATATCTGCGCAGAGCCCGGTGAATTTGTATATGATGCATCTACGGAGCCGTCCATCTTCTGTGGAAAACTTGGCGACAGCCTGAAGGAAACAATGAAAAACATCGGTAAGAGATTTACCTTCGGCGGCGACGCGGCTAAGGATCAGAGAGTATACTTCGTTAATATTAAAGAGATCATGCGCAACAAATATGGCACGCCTACACCGGTGCCTTTCCGTGTTGTCAATGAAAAACTCGGTCTGGATATGGATACCAGAGTACAGTGCCACGGCCAGTATTCCTTCCATATTGTAGATCCGATCATTTTCTACACCAGGGTTTGCGCAAATGTAGCGGACGAGTTCACGAAGGAAAGCCTTCTTGACCAGATGAAGACCGAGATCAATACGGCACTTGCTCCGGCACTTGCAAAAATCTCCGCCCTCGGCGTTCGTTATTCGGAAGTTCCGGCTCATACAAAAGAGCTGACCCAGGCGATGAAGGAAGAGCTTTCTGAAGACTGGACACAGGGCCGTGGTATTGAGATCGCAAGCTTCGGTATCGATACCTTAAAGCTTCCTACCGAGATCGAGAAGAAACTCGAAGAGCTGTCCCAGACAGCAGTCTTTACCAACCCGGGCATGGCAGCTGCAAACCTGTCACTTGCACAGGCAGAGGCTATGAAAGCAGCAGCTTCCAATACATCTACCGGTCCTATGATGGCGTTCGCAGGAATGAATATGGCAGCCCAGGCAGGCGGCATCAATGCAGGCAATCTGTTCGCGATGCAGCAACAGCAGCAGATGCAGCAGATGCAGATGCAGCAACAGGCAGCGCCCGCACCCGCTCCTGCACCCGCAGCTCCTGCAGCAGGCGGCTGGGACTGTGCATGCGGCCACAAAGGCAATACCGGAAACTTCTGCGCAGAGTGCGGCGCAAGAAAGCCGGATCAGCAGACTGCTGACGGCTGGATCTGCCCTTCCTGCCAGACACAGAACAAGGGTAAGTTCTGCAGCCAGTGCGGAACCCCGAAGCCTGCAGGCGAGCCCCTGTACAAGTGTGACAAGTGCGGCTGGGAGCCGGAAGATCCTCATCATCCGCCGAAATTCTGTCCGCAGTGCGGCGATCCTTTTGACGAAAAGGATATTACAGGCTGATGAAGTGATGCGCAGTCGCATATAAAGTGCAATAAGAAACTGCACTAAGAAA
>JAFZNL010000320.1 GCA_017550925.1 Lachnospiraceae bacterium
ACTCTGCATTTCCGGTCTCTGTCGTGGTGGCCTCTTTTGCAGGCACCTTTGTCATAACATGCTCGTGGGCCGTCCACTTTGCAATGACCACTGTCCTCTTTGTGATCTTTTCGCCAAAATCAAAAGGATACACTCCTTCCGGATCCTGGTACCAGCCGGCAAACAGATACCCTTTTGCCACCGGATCTTCAGGCCTGGTCGCCACTGCATTTCTTTTGATCTTTTGAGCCGAAGGAGCCTTTACCATAGTTACGCCGTTTCCGTCAAACAGCACCTCAAAACTCCAGAGCGCATATAATGTCAGATCATCCATGACTGGCTTTGAAAAATCATACTTGTTGACACATTCCGGCTCTAAGAACCATCCGTCAAACTGATATCCATCCGGCGGAGTAATATCCGGCTGAGCTGCTTTCTCCCCTTCCTTTACCTCCTGCGTGGAAGGCGCGGTAACCGTTACGCCGTTTACATCAAAAGACACCTTCCTGGGCAGTTTTTCCACCTTGGCGGAAGTGGCCATGGTCCCATAGCCGGTATTCATGATATAACCTTGCTGCTGGCTTGAAATATACTTCCAATAATATTCATCGGAGAGTTTACACTGATCAAAGGTAACCGTCGACGGCATGATCTTTTCATATCCGAAATTGGTGATATCCGAATCCTGCATATACAGCGCCTGATCATAGTCGCTGCCCTTACACTCTATGGAAACATTGGCATTGACGAAACTGACACTGGAGTATACCATATCAACTCCACTGCCGGATGTCGGCGTAATAACTCCACCCGTTCTTGTTACCGAAACTGCCAGGTCTGCATTTTTAAATATCACTTTTGAGCAATAACCGCCAAACATATACGCCCACTGCTGTTCCTTCACATTCATGGAAAGAGAGACATTTTGGCCGGAACTGATGGTGATATCCGTGGCACCCATGAACAAAAAGCCCACACTACGGTTAGTTACTATGGATGTGTCCTTTTCAAGGTATATGGTCAGGTCTTTGACGCCGTCCAATTCAACCAGACCCTCGGTGGCGTTCGCATTGGTTTCCGCAAGCTGCCCTCCTATGGTCAGGCGCTTGTAGGTGGCATCATATGTAAAATGCAGATCCCCCACTTTTTTCTCCGGGTTTTCAGCGCTGAGCAAAGTGCCTGCCACTTTGATGGTCGGTTCTGCCGCCTTTGCCTGCCCGGAAAACCCGAAAGCTGCAAGGAAAATAAGCATCAGTAAAGTCACCAGTTTATATGTTCTTCGTAAAACCTTAATCATACTTTTTTCTCCATGTTTGTTCGTAGTTAACAGAACCCTACCGGATGTTTCCATCCGGCAGGGTTAGTTTCGTTTCTATTTCTTGATCGTTACCTTCTTTGCCTTGCTCCATGCCCCATAAACCTTATTTCCGGAAGCATCGGTTTTATAGGCTCTTACCCTCACATAATAGGTCTTTTTCTTTTTCAGGCTCTTTATGGTATATTTGACCTTCTTGGTGGTTTTCGTCTTACTGTTCTTTTTGAAATTCTTTTTTGTAGAATACTGGATCTCATATCCCTTGGCACCACTGACTTTTTTCCACTTCAAAGCAATGGATTTACTCTTGCTGTTCTTAGCAGAAGACAGTTTCGGTGCTGCCAGGTCTGCTGCTGTCTGGTCACCTGCACCGGTGCCTGCCGGATTCACGGTCAGTGTCACCTTGCAGATTGCCTCTGAATAGTTTGTATCCGTAGGTTTAAATACCACATAATACTCTGTCTTGTTGCTGTCTTCCAGCGTGGGTTTCGCGGTAGCCATCGTCCATTCAAAGGTTCCGGGAACGCTTCCTTCGCCGCCGGAAAGAACACTGTCGGAAAGTGCCTGGCCGACATTGATCGCCGAAGCCGTCGGTTTTGTAGTAATGGTCGCCGGGACTGCAGCGATCGTATATTCAACGCTTGCCGTTGCTGTTCCAAGCGTCAGGGACACCGTATAGGTCCCGGCATCTGTCGGCGGACCTGACAGAACCTGTGTGCCATTCTTATATACAAAAGGATATTCCGTAACACCTTCAAAGAAATCATCCACTGTCGCCGACGCATTTTTACCGTCACCAAAGGTTGCATGTTCCGGTTTTACGATATTGATGATCGCACGGGAATTTCCTTCATGATAACCATCGGAATTCTGACAGGCAGCAATGATCATGGCTCCGTTTGCCGTATAAGTCCAGTCGTGATCATGTTTGTTCGTACGGATTGTGATACTCTTGGACGAAGAAGCATAATGGTTTTCGTCCTCCTTATAACGTGCATAGAAAGTATACTCAGTATCCCTGGAGAGCCCTTCAAAAACAGGAGATTCCTGCCACAGGTAATCGGCTTTCGCATATTCACAATTCGGTATCGCACTGAGCGTTACGCTATCCTTTGTAATCTTGACCGCCTTCGGCTTTTCCGGTGATTTCGGCCATGCTCTCTTGATCGTGACCGTTGCGGATCCCTCTACAGCCTCATATCCTGTCGCAGTTACTTTATAATACACAGTCAATGGGCTTTCGCTGACATTTGTGATCAGCGGAGAAGCATCCAGGGTATAACTCCCCTTTGTCGTACCATACTTTATGCTTGCGCCGCTTTGGGGATTTACAACATTGACCGTGATCCCATGCGGCTGTCCGTCATAATCCACTGTTACATCTTTGGCATTTGCCATAGCACAAGCCTGATTATAGATCATCAAGGTATCGCCATCCGTACTGCGCTTCAAAGCAGAATCGATCGTCACTGTGCCGCAATAGCTGTTCTTACCTTTCCCGATATATTCAGCATTTTCCCCTCCTCTTGTTGCAAAAACTTTTATCACCGTACTGCTGATCGTTATTTTTCCGCAGATGCTATGATGGTCACCAGATTGCTGATGGGTTGATCCGGAACCGATGGCAGCCGCATCCGAACTGCCAATAGCTGTTACAATGCCACCGTTAATGGTGATATCCCCGCATGTAGATCCTATGGTGGAATGTCCATCCCCACAGCCGATCCCGGCCCCACCGCCTTTTCCCTCCGCATAAACCTGGCCACCCGAAATCGTTATATTCTGACAGCTTCCATACCGACCGGCTCCGATTCCGGAGGTTAAACGATCTCCGATAGCTGTGATATTCCCATTGAGTATCTCAATATTTCCGGCCTGTTTCACATCATTGGCCGCTCCTCCGCCGATCCCGGCTCCAGTTCCGTTACTTCCTGCTTCCAAAGACCCTTGACCGCTAATGGTCAGTTTGTTGTCTTTTGGAACAAAAATACCGGGATATTCGCTATCAAACCCCTTTACCTTGTTGTTACCGCTCAGAATGATCGTCGCATTTCCGAGACAGGTAATACCAGCCCACTTGCAATCATCATCAGTACCGTTGATTTCCGCATTTTGCAATGTAACAGTTGCGCCGTTGCTTATCGAAATCTTGCAATTCGCATTCCGCGTTCCCGTCAGAACATCACCATCATACGCTGTATAATCAGCCGTCAGCTTTGACAGATCCCGGGTTGCTGCCTGTAACTTTGTGCTACTGAGCTGCAGTAGCAAAAAAACCACCGCCAGCATAAGCAGCATCCTCGATGCAATGCCGAATGAAAGTGTTCTTTTTTTCATGACGATCTCCTCCTTTGATCATTTATCAGTTATCCGGTTCCGTTTTATATGGAATTCTTTTCTCTATCTATCCTCTATTCATCAGTCCGTTCCGTACAGATTCGCCTTCGCCGCCATACGCCTGTGTTCGTCCTCTGTGGCCACGTAGTTACGGGAGGTGGTGTTGATGTCCACATGCCCCAGCACATCGGCTACAAGGCGGATATCGCCGCTCTGATGATAGAGGGCCGTGCCGAAGGTACTGCGCAGTTTATGGGGTGTGATATGTTTGTCGGGAACGGCTTCCCTTGCGAATTTGTTGATGACTTTGCGGATAGACTGCACATTCATCCGCTGTTTCTGATTCGATAAAAAGAGCGCCTTCTCATTTTTATCTTCCACATACTGCGGGCGCTCCAAATTGATATAGTCCAGCAGCGCCGCTGCCGTGTCGTCGTTGAAATACAGCTTTGCCTGATTGCCGCCTTTTCGGACCACGATAAAGCTGCCCTCATCAAAATTCAGATCCGATACATCCAGTCCCGCGCATTCGGAGATACGGATGCCGGTACCGAGCATCAGCGACAAAATGGCCGTATCCCTCAGCCTGGATTTTTCCCTGCACTTCTTTTCATGGTTACTGGAAGCATGGGTGCTTTCCGTAAAACTTAAAAGTCTCCCCACTTCCTCTGCGTTCATACGTACGATATCTTTCTTCGGCTGTTTTTTCCGCTTTGCGGCGCCCACCGTGGGGTCCTTCGGCAGATATTCATGCTCATAGCAATATTTGAAAAAGCCCCGGACCGCTGCCATGCGGCGGGCGATGCCTTTGGTGTCATTGTTGTAGGAATGGTCATTCCCCTGATAATAGGAAAGGTATTGCTGGAATTCGTTGATATCCTCAGAGGTCAGGTTCTCCAGGATGGAGATTGGGATATCACGAAGTGCCAGGTCTTTTGCCTGGGGGTTTTCGTCTTTGATAAAACGGAAAAAGATCAGCAGGTCATTGGCATAGGCGATCACGGTAGACAACTGACTGGTCAGTTCCTTGTCTACCAGATAAGGCGCCACATAGGGCGGCAGCTCGCCTTTTAGTCTGGCGATCTCTTTTTTTCTCTGTGCGCGCTGCGCTTTGTAGTATTCTGAGTTTCCGGCCATGGTAGTCCTCTCTATGCCCCTCATCAGATCTTATAAAAGTACAGGGTCAGGTTCCATCCTTCGGTGATACTCGCCGCATTTTCGGATAGAAACTGACCCCGTTTGGGTTTTATCTTTTACTTGCGTACCAGCAGGCTCTCACCCGTCATCTCTGCAGGCTGAGGCATATCCATTACCTGAAGAAGGGTGGGTGCGATATCACAAAGTCTTCCGCCCTCACGCAGGGTGTATGCCGGATCATAGTTGAACAGGATGAAGGGAACCGGGTTGGTGGTATGTGCCGTATGGGGTGCGCCGGTCTCGAAGTTCACCATCTGCTCGCAGTTTCCGTGGTCAGCGCAGATAAAGAGGACGCCGTCCATTTTTTTGACTGCTTCCACAGCAGCGCCTACACACTGGTCGATACGCTCTACAGCTGCGATGGCTGCTTCCAGCACGCCGGTATGTCCTACCATGTCAGGATTTGCAAAGTTGATGATGATCACATCATATTCACCGGAGGTGATCTTCTCATCCAGCTTCTCGGATACTTCGGGAGCGCTCATCTCCGGCTGCAGGTCATAGGTTGCTACCGCAGGAGAATTCACAAGGATGCGGTCCTCGCCCTGATTGGGTTCCTCGATACCGCCGTTGAAGAAGAAGGTTACATGCGCATATTTTTCTGTCTCAGCGATACGAAGCTGCCTCAGGCCGTTTGCTGCAAGGTACTCGCCAAGGGTATTGGTGATCTCTTCCTTCTTGAAAGCTACGAACTTATTCGGGATGGTCTCGTCATAATCCTTGAAGCATACATAGCAAAGAGGCATGAAGCCGTTTGCACGCTTCAGATACTTGATGCACTTGGTGTCTGATGCATCACCGGGCTGCGTAGCGATATCCTCGTCGGTAAAGCAGAATGCCTTGGTGATCTCTCTTGCCCTGTCAGGACGGAAGTTAAAGAAGATCACGGAGTCATTGGGTTTTACCAGGGAAAGGGGCTTGCCATCTGCATCTACCATAACGGTAGGAAGTACGAACTCATCGGTGACGTCCTTATCGTAGGATGCCTGCATAGCCTCTACGGGATCGGTCCCTGTCTCGCCTGTGCCCAGTACCAGGGAATCGTATGCAAGCTGGATGCGGTCCCAGTTATTATCTCTGTCCATTGCATAGTATCTTCCGGAAAGGGAAGCGACTTTGCCCACGCCGATCTTGGCCATCTCATCTACCAGCTCCTGCAGGTAGCCTTTGCCGGATGCCGGCGGTGTGTCACGGCCGTCGAAAAATGCATGCACGTAAACATCTTCAAAGTTCTCTTTTTTGCAAAGCTCTAAGATCGCATACAGGTGGGTGTTGTGGCTGTGTACGCCGCCGTCGGAAAGAAGGCCCCAGATATGCAGGTCGCTCTTATGCTCTTTGCAGTTATTGATGGCACGAAGGAGTTCTTCGTTTTTAAAGAATACGCCATCCTCAATATACTTGGTGATGAGGGTCAGGTCCTGGTAAATGACACGGCCGGAACCGATGTTCATATGTCCTACCTCGGAGTTACCCATCTGTCCGTCGGGAAGTCCCACTGCAAGGCCGGATGCATAACCCTTCTGGAAGGGGCATTCTGCCATGAGTTTGTCCATCACGGGGGTCTTTGCCATTGCTACGGCATTTGCCCTTGTTTCGTCTGTCAGGCCGTAGCCGTCAAGTACCATTAATACGACTGGTTTTTGTTTCATTGCTTTTCTCCTTATCTGTTGCTTGTGTTACTTTTATTATACTTCCGGTTACTATCTATTTTGTCTGCTTCCTTGCCGGTCTTTGGCATTTGCAGACCGATCAGTTTTTACGATTGACTATCAATGCAAAAAACTGCTTTCATAGGTAATCCATGGGATCAGCCGTTTACAAAACGGTTTTGTTCCTCGTTGTAGGTATAGCCGATGGAACCGATCTTTTCTTTGATCTCCTGCTCGCTGACGCCGTAGGAGGCAGCCAGGTCGGACAGGGAACTGTAATTATCACGGAGCTGCGTGTTTACAAAACTAAGCAGCATTACTGGATCTTTCGGGATCATAGTATTCTCCTTACAGAAGGCGGAAGCCCTTTGCATTTAAGCAGGATGCCACTTCCGGCGTATCCTGGGTGTGCAGGATCTGAACGGGCTGTCCGGATTCACGGTTAAAGGACAGGTAGATGTAATCGACGTTGATATTGCTTTCGGTCAGGGCGATCAGCAGTTTGTTCAGCGCACCGACTTCATCAGCCATTTCCACGCCGATGACATCTGACAGTCTTGCCAGATAGCCAGCCTCCTGCAGCACCTGCTGTGCTTCTTCAGGCTTTTCCACGATCATGCGGATGATTCCGTATTCCGCACTGTCGTTGGTGACGGAACCCCAGATGTTGATACCGCGCTCTGCCAGGGTTCCTGTGATCTTTTGTAAGTTACCTTTTCTGTTTTCCGCATACACGGATAGTTGCTTAAGCATATATATTACCTCTTTCTTAATTTATCTTACTTAATTACCCCTCATCAAATGTCTTCGGCATTTCAATTTCATCAATACTATTTCTTTTCTTCGATATTGTCTCGTTTCACCGACAATGCCATTCCATCCGCCACGGTCAGAACGGTGGTGACCAGCTCGTCATCGTGGGTCAGCGCGAACAGGTAGTCTCGCATTCTCTGGTGGATGGTCCGGTTTCTTCTGGTCACCGCAAAACGGGACTCTATGATCTGTCCGTCTGACAGGACGTTATCTGAAACCAAAAGACCGCCATTTTTCAAAAGCATCTTCACCCGGGGCAGAAATCTGATGTACTGTCCTTTTGCCGCATCCATGAAGATCATGTCATAGCCGTTTTCCGGCAGTGTTTCCAGGATATCAGCCGCATCACCCATAAGCAGTGTGATCTCTTCGTCCTTTTGAAAAGCGCTGAAATTCTCTTTTGCCTGCTGCGCCCGTTTCTCATCTTTCTCTATGGTTGTGATGTGGGCGCCGCTTGGCATATACGCAGCCATAAAAAGGGCGGAAAAGCCGATGGCGCTTCCCACTTCAAGAATGGAAAGGGGGCGTTTTTCCGTCAGTAAAAACATAAGCAGATCACAGGTCTGTCGTCGGATCACAGGCACCTGGTTATCCTGCGCATATCGGTACAATGTCTCTAATTCCGCGGGGAGCTGCGCACCCAGGGAATCGATATAATCCGAATATCTTTCCGATATGATCTTGCTTCCCATCAGCGGGCACCTGCTCCGGCACTGAAGGCATCGGTCTTTTTCTCAACCGCGCCATCGCCAACCGGTTCGGACTGTTCATCAGTGGTCCCACTTTCGTCTCCACTTTCTGCATCCGACTCATCAGGATTTACCATGGTCGGCTCCGCTGACTGCTCACCTTCGATAAATTCTCCGGTCTGCGGGTCATAATAGCCGCCTGCCGATTCGCTGCTGCCGGCTGCCGGCTGACTGACGCCGGAACTGCCCTTCGATGTATCTCCCTCTTCTTCGGCCGTATCATCTTCCACATAGTTTTGCGCCATGATCTCGATCATTTCCGCCGCCTTCATGGAAGTATTGAGGGTATAGGTTCCGGGAACCATTTTCCCGTGGAATTCAGAAAGCCGTTCCTGTACCAAAAAGATCTTCCGGTCCTCGATCAGTCCCCTGGTTTCAAGGAGCCTGCCCAGTTCCATCACATCTTCCGTATTCTCTGCCGTGATCACGATATCCCTGCCCGGCGGCGGCTCTTTGGATGCATCCGCAAATACCATGTAGCCAAAGTGATAGGAATACATGGCAAGACGGTAAACCCCTACGACCACGAGGGCTAATACCGAAAAGCGGAATACCGTATTCAAAAATCCAATAATGATCTTTTTTATCATGTCTGTTTCTTACTCAATCTTTTTATTTATCTCTTAGTAATTTATGAATCTACTTATTGCTATATCATAATTCATTTTATTCGAAGTCGTTGCTGACCGCTTTCACGATCTCGTAATTGATCATCTGCATCATCCTGCAAAATGCAAGCTCTGCTGCGAGAAAATCATGCACCACAGGATTTTCCCGGAAGGCCTCATATTCCTTTTGGAAGCGGTCCATCTCATCAAAGAGCTGATCCGGCCAGGTGTTGTTCTGCAGCTCATAGTTTTTCTGCCTGTACTCATCCACCTGTTTCTTTAATTCAGGATATTTGCGCAGGTTGTCACGCTGCACGATGTAATCCGTGTAGACGCTGCTTTTCTTGATCTCGTCTATGAAAACCGCAAGACTGTCTTTATAGTCCTTCATATGCTTTCCTTTTATTCCAAATAGAATTCACAGTTCTTCTCATCCATTCATAATCCGCCCGTTTCACGGGCTTCTTTGTGCTCCGCACTACGATTATACTTCCATGATTATCGGTAATATCATCGGGCGGCGCTTGGTCTTCTTCCAGAAGAAGTCTGACAGCTCATCCCGGATAGCATTCTTGATCTTGTTCCAGTCGGTGATCCCGCTGTCCATGCAGCGGTCCATCATGATCCTGGAGATCTCCCTGGCTTCTTCCAAGAGTTCATCGGATTCCCGCAC
>JAFZNL010000321.1 GCA_017550925.1 Lachnospiraceae bacterium
GAAAACAGCGGCTACGAAGAAAAAATGCAGGAGCGGGATGCCGAGCTTTTGAAGATGAAGAATCTTTATGCGGAGCAGATCGATGAACTGCAGACTGCATTCCGTGATAAAAACGCGCAGGTAAAGGCGGAATTCTCCGTTCAGGAACAGGATCGGATGGAAAGGCTGCAGGCTGCGCATGAAGCGGAAATGAGCAAGATGAAAGGCATTTATGATGAAATGCTGGTTGAGATCCAGAATGCCCATGAGGATCATCATAAGATGCTTCGCGAAAAACTTCGTCAGGCCAATGAGCAGATCCAGGTGCTGTCAAGACGTAGCGTTGAGCAGGAAACAGAGCTTGAAAAGATGAGTAAGCTCTATGATGAACAGCTTGCTGAAGTGCAGACAGCATTCCGTGAAAAGAACGAAGGACTTGAAAAGCAGATTGAAACACTGAAACAGCAGATCCTTAGTATGCTTGAAGCCTGAAATCATTCGGCATAAATTCCTGCGTGGATAGTGACATTTTGCGGAAATTATGATATGATTGCTAATGTGTGATGCGCAAAAAAATATTGCGTTTTCTGGACATAATCATATGAGGCAGTGTAAAGCCCGGTATGAAAATCCGAAGCATAACACTGCAGATCAATTAGGGGAGACAAACCATGAGAGAAAATGAAATGATGAATTCTGATGATGTATTGGAAACAGTCGTGTCTGCAAGTGAGCAGGTTGTTGAAGAAGCAAAGGAAACAACCGGGATTGCTTCTGCTGCACAGGCGGTAGAGGCGATGAAACAGCAGTCGGTAAGTTTCGGAGAAAGCGCTGCAGCATCAGATGCGGATGAAGCTGAGGTTTCTTCTGTTGTGAAAATTTCTAACAAATGGAAGGATATCATGACCGGCCTTCAGCAGGAGCTTGAAGAGCAGATTGAGAAAGCAGATAAGGACAGCAAAGCAGCAGTTCAGGCCGAAAGAGACAGTGCTGCAGCCAGGATTGAAAAAGAGACCACTGCTATCAAAGAGCAGCTGGAAAAAGAGCATGCTGACGAGATCAAAAAACTGACGGAAGAAAAGGACAGTGAGATCGATCGCTTGACCAAAGAAAACGAAGAACTGAAAGCAACTCTCGAGAAAGAAAAAGAAGAGATCCGTAAGCAGGTTGAGCAGGAAAACAGCGAGCTTATCAAGAGCCAGTATGAACAGCAGATCGACAGTATCCAAACTGCGAACCGCGAGAAACTCGCTGCCATGCGTAGGGAAATGGATGGTTATAAAGAGCAGATCGAAACATTGATGCTGCATATTGATGATCCGTTTGTTTTACAGGAGATCCAGAGCGGAATCCCTGCCCAGGCGCCGAAGGCAGAAGAGGCACCTGCTGAATAAGGTGTGAATTCACATCATAGGAATGAATAAGAAAAAAGTGAAAACTCTGCCGTTTCGGCAGAGTTTTCAGTATCGAGACAGAGGTTAAGAAATTGCCGATTAAGATTCAAAATGACCTGCCGGTCAAGACCATATTAGAAAACGAAAACATCTTTGTTATGGATGAAAGAAGGGCCATGAGCCAGGATATCAGACCATTGAAGATCTGTATCCTGAATTTGATGCCCTTAAAAGAGGATACGGAGTTACAGCTTTTACGCTGCCTTTCCAATACACCGCTCCAGGTTGACGTGGAATTTATGAAGACCGGATCCCATATTTCCCAGAATACTTCCGCAAACCATCTGAACCGTTTTTATTCCACCTTCAGTGAGCTCAAGCACAATACCTACGACGGCCTGATCATCACAGGCGCACCGGTGGAACTGATGGAATTTGAAGAGGTGGATTACTGGGAAGAACTGTGCGAGATCATGGAGTGGTCGGTTTATAATGTGACCTCGACTTTTCATATCTGCTGGGGTGCGCAGGCAGGGCTGTATTATCATTTCGGACTGCCAAAAGTGAACATCGGACACAAACTCTCCGGGGTTTATAAACATAAAGTCATGAACCGGAAGATACCGCTTGTCCGTGGTTTTGATGATTATTTCATGGCACCCCATAGCCGCTATACCGATGTGCCTGGGGATAAGATCCATGCGGTTAAAGAACTGACAGTTCTTGCAGAGTCGGAAGAAGCAGGCGTCCTGCTGTGCATGACGGAAGGCGGGAAACAGATCTTTGTTACCGGTCATTTGGAATATGACAGACTGACACTGAAAACTGAGTATGAACGAGATCTGAAAAAAGGGATCAATCCTTCCGTTCCGGAGCATTATTTCCCCAATAATGATCCGACACAGAAACCACATCTGCAGTGGCGCAGCCATAGTAACAATCTTTATACGAACTGGCTGAATTACTATGTATATCAGAGTACTCCTTATGAGCTTTCGGCGATCCATAAGGAACATTGATGGAAAAATATAAAAACCCATAAAAACTATGTAATAAAAAAGATATTCAAAAAGATATAAAGAGAGGAGAAAGGTATGAGCGAAAACGTAAAACTGAGGACAATGGAGGGGTTTACTAAGGGAGTTAATCTGGGAGGCTGGATCTCACAGTTTGATAAATATGATAAAGAACATTTTGACACTTTTATTACGAAGAAGGATATTGAATATATAGCAAGTCTTGGCTTTGACCATGTCAGGGTGCCTGTTGATTATGTGTTATTTGAAGAAGAAGACGGCACGCCCAAGCCGGATGGCTTTTATTATTTAGATAACTGCCGAGCATGGTGTGAAGAGTACAACCTGAAAATGCTGATGGATCTGCATGAGTGCTATGGTTATTCTTTTGATCCCTTAAAGGACGTGGACCGTGAGAAATTCTTTTATGATGAAGCTCTGCAGACTCGCTTTTTGAACCTTTGGAAGAGAATCGCAGAACACTTTAAGGCATATCAAGACCAGATGGCTTTTGAGCCCCTGAACGAAGTGGTGCTGATGGAAGTATCGGATGCCTGGAACAAGGTGGCTGCTGATTATATCAAAACTGTCCGCGCCATCTGCCCGGATATCTATCTGGTGATCGGTGGCGTCTGCTACAGCAATGTACAGAGCGTGCCCCTTCTTGACCTTCCCATGGATGATAAGGTGGTTTATAACTTCCATTGCTATGAGCCCTTCATTTTCACCCATCAGGGCGCTTACTGGGTAGAGAATATGCCTTCAGATTTCAGAATCACTTATCCGAAGACTCTGGCGCAGTACAGGGAGGACGGAAAAGATCTGGCAGAAAACCTTGCCGGAGCGATTTTTAAGGAAGGAATTGGAGAGATTGGCGATCCTTTTTTTGAGGACATTTTTGCACCGGCTATTGAGAAGGCGGCAAAGGATAATGCATGTCTGTACTGTGGTGAATACGGTGCTATTGACTTAGCGGATCCGGAATCCAGGCTGAACTGGATGCGGGATATCCACAAAGCCTTCCATCGTCATAATATTGGTTTTGCCCTTTGGAACTACAAGGAAAAAGATTTCGGCCTGGTGGATGAGTCCTTTGCACAGGTTGCAGACCGGTTTATCGAGATCCTGTAAATGACGGGAAGAAACTGAGTGATGACCGTTGTAAAAGAGTCTGGGACGCGGAAATGGCGATCTTTCATCAAAAGTCATAACATGAAAAATGTGTCGGCTGCAGAAAATATATCTGCAGCCTTCTTTTTGTCACAGAGAAATGATGAGAAGATTTTGCGGTGGATGTTGAAAAATCAGGGCTTATGTAGTATATTAAAGTAGCGGTTTTGTGAGATGACGGCGATGATGTCATTAGGACATATAAGCCGCGATAATACAGCCCTTATGGGCGAATAACAGGAGGAACTGTATGAAAACATCGATGAATACGCATCTTGGCAGTGTCACCATCAGTTCGGATGTGATTGCAAGTTTTGCAGGCGGTGTAGCAAATGAATGTTTCGGAGTCGTTGGTATGGCCAATGCCAATATGAGCGACGGCTTTAACAGGCTTGTAAAAAAGGAAAACCTGGCTGCAGGTGTAATCGTGAAGAACAACGGTGAGAGATTGCTTTTGGAGTTCCATCTGATCGTTGCTTACGGCGTAAATATCAAGGCAGTGACCGATAACCTGATCGATACCGTGAAGTTCAAGGTGGAAGAGTTTACCGGACTGCCTGTAGAAAAGATCAACATCTTTGTTGACGGTGTAAAAGTGATAGATTAAGGAGGATAGTACGGTGTCAACGAATTCTTTTGATACAAAAATGCTCCGCAATCTGTTCCTTGCCGGTGCAAAGAACTTAGAGGCAAAGAAGGAGTATGTTAACGAACTGAATGTTTTTCCCGTACCGGATGGTGATACGGGAACCAACATGACACTGACCATCATGTCAGCAGCTAGGGAAGTGGCAGCACTCCCTGAAAATGCAGATTTAAAAGATCTATGCAAGGCCATGTCTTCCGGATCACTTCGTGGAGCCAGAGGTAATTCCGGCGTAATCCTGTCTCAGCTTTTCAGGGGCATGTGTAAAGTCCTGAAGAATATCGGGGAGGGCCACTACCGTTGCGGAAGAATTGGACAGTGTCAGCGATGTGTTCACAGTACGGGCTTCTCCGACATCGCTGAGATTGGGTTCGACCTGGATGGTAATCGTTGCCGTACCGTCATTGTTCTCGGTGATACTGCCGGTAGCATAATTGGGAACCTGGACGGTGTTGACGACAAAAGCGGGAGCC
>JAFZNL010000322.1 GCA_017550925.1 Lachnospiraceae bacterium
CAGCAACATCTTCTTTCATCATGTTTGTTTCGATCACTCTTGCCATGTTTTTCCTCTTAACTTCATCATTTTTGTAGTACCATTACAGCAGGAACGGCAGCGCCTTCTTTAAGATCTCATCCGCGTTCATATCCGGTTCCGGTTTGCAGGCCCGTACCGCACGAGACGCTTCGGTTGCTGAATAGCCAAGTGCTACCAGCGCTTCCACTGCATCTCTCTGACTGTCCGCAAGGCTGCTGTCCTCTCCCTGGGACAAAAGCTGAATTCCTTCTGCGCCGGAAGGCATATCCAAAGCGATCTTATCCTTTAATTCCAGAATCAGACGTTCCGCCATCTTTTTTCCGATACCGTTGACGGAAGAAATAGTTTTGATATCCGCCGAATAGATCGCAAACCGCAGTTCCGATGCATCCAGCTGTGACAAAAGCGCCAGCCCACCCTTTGGTCCGATACCCGAAACCGTAATGACTTTTTTGAATAGTTCCAATTCATCTTTACTGCCGAAGCCAAACAGGCTGAAGGCGTCCTCTTTCACATAGGTATAGGTATACAACTTGACCTGGCTTCCGATGACGGGAAGGGCTCCGATCAGGCTCGCACCCACAAGGATCTGAATACCGATCCCCTGCACATCGATGGTCACCGCTCCTTCATCAATTTCCGCCAGTGTTCCTTTAATATATCCGAACATGATTTATCCTTTCTGATTTTTTTATTTTTGACTCTATTCTATGAACTATATTTTAATTTATAGTTTGTGTTCTGAATTTGTTTTTGAATCTATATTCCGGTTTCCTTAATAAATGGTCCGCACCGTCGGATCACAACGCCTGCAACAAGACCGATCAGCGCACCGGTCACCAACCCTGCCACCAGCATCACCGGAAGGTAATACCAAAACAGGTTTACTGAAAAGAATAAAAGCGCCGCCAGAAGCTGTCCCACATTATGCACAACGCCGCCTGCCATGCTGACAAGCATCACAGAGGAATTCTTACTCCGCTTTATAATGCACATTACAGCAAAACTGAGAACTGCGCCAGTCAGCGAAAACGCCAGACCCATGGCATTTCCGAACAAAAGCGTCAGGATCAGGATCCGCATCAGATTAAGGACTCCCGCCTCTTTCCAGCTGTAAAAATACAATACCGTAACAACAGCCAGGTTTCCGAGTCCAATCTTAATGCCCGGGACCGGGATTGGCGGCAGCAAAAGGTTTTCTAAGTATGAAAGTATCAGTGCCACACAAAGTAATACTCCTAAAGCGGCGGTTTTTTTCGCACTCATGATGGTATTATAGCAAAGATTTTTCCAAAAAGCAAACATTTGTTCTAAGTAAGAATTTTGAAAAAATACACGGAATTTTGATAATTTTCAGATAATTCTTTTATACAGACACTAAATATTGTGTTAAAATATAAAAAAATATTGTTATTTGCGAAGTGCCCTGATCTAAGAAAACCGTTTCATTGGTTTAACAATATCTTTCGAGGAGGATGAAGAAAATGTCAAACCAGAATGCAAACAATGTGCACAAACCCCAGGCAGGCGGCTACTACGGCAAGCTGATGTCAAAAAGTGAGTTCTGCCATCAGACCACACACCGCAAACAATTATTACATCTTCATCTGTGTTGCGTGATGTTCTACTTCATTGTCGTCATGTCAGTATTCTTGCAGAACCGCATTCCGAATGTTCTCGGAAAGCTTTTCGGTGTTTCCGAATTTTTAAATATGTTTCAGAATATTTGGATCGATTATTTGATCGTCCTCATACTTGCGCTAGTTATACAATTCACAAAAAGCAGGATTGCATCTTCTCTTCTTTTTGCATATACTGCTGTCGACTGCCTGTACAAATACTATACTTTCCACAGGATCGAAGGCGTTTGGCCTCTGCTGGTAGCCGGCTACATGGTAACGTTGACCTTCGAGCTTGCAAAAGCATACGAACAGTATAAGATGACCGGTATTGCATAATATCAAAGATATTATCACTTCACTGATTTTAGTTTCACTATGCAGAAATTCAAAAACCGCAGCGCCCAGCTGCGGTTTTTCATAACTCTTATTGACAATTCAGTTATACTGATCTTCGTAAAAAACGCCCCGCATATTATCCTGCGGGGCGCTCTGCTTATTTTACTACAAAGTTGATGATCTTGTTGGGTACGTAGATCTCTTTGACAATACTCTTTCCTTCCATGGCTACGGCTAC
Source organism: Lachnospiraceae bacterium (assembly GCA_017550925.1). Taxonomy (GTDB): domain Bacteria; phylum Bacillota; class Clostridia; order Lachnospirales; family Lachnospiraceae; genus RGIG7926. Next base: position 2,218 of record JAFZNL010000322.1, read on the forward strand.
TTTTTCATCTGCCTTGGCAATGGAAAGTGCCTCTTCCTTCTCGCCGTTAAACGGAATTGCCACAGTATTCTTCAGCTTGCCGTTTACCTGAACGCCGACTTCCACGGTATCTTCCACTGTCTTCGCCTCGTCGTACTCAGGCCATGCGGCAAGTGCCAGGAAATCATCGTGTCCTAAGTTTTCCCAGATTTCTTCGCAAAGGTGCGGTGCAAACGGGGAAAGGAGCTTGATGAAGGCTTCCAACTCGCCCTTTGTCATCTTGCCTACCTTGGAGATGGTATTGATCAGCGCCATCAGTGTTGCGATGGCTGTATTAAACTTCGTCTCCTCGATATCTGCAGATACCTTCTTGATGGCACGATGAAGGGGTACGGTCAGCTCCGGCGTTTCCTCACCCTCGGTGATGATATCCGTCAGGGAAGCCACTCTTTCCAGGAACCTCTTACAGCCTCTCATGGAACTGTCATTCCAGGGGGTTGCTGCGCCGTAGTCACCCATGAACAGTACGTAGGTACGCAGGGTATCCGCGCCGAGATCTTCTACGATATCCAGAGGATCTACCACATTACCCTTGGACTTACTCATCTTGTCTCCATCCGGACCGAGGATCAGTCCCTGGATGGAGCGCTTTGCATAAGGCTCAGCGGTGTTAACATACCCCTCATCATAGAGGAAATGATGCCAGAACCTGGAGTAGATCATATGTCTGGTTACATGCTCCATACCGCCGTTATACCAGTCAACCGGCATCCAGTATTTCAGTTTATCCATGGAAGCCAGCTCGTTATCATTCTTCGGATCGATATAACGAAGGAAGTACCAGGAAGATCCTGCCCACTGAGGCATGGTATCCGTCTCACGCTTTGCATCGCCGCCGCACTTCGGGCACTTGCAATTTACAAAGGCTTCGATATTGGCCAGCGGTGACTCACCGTCTGCGCCGGGCTCGAAGTTCTCTACCTTAGGGAGTCTCAGCGGAAGCTCCTCATAAGGAACAGCCACGATGCCGCACTCAGGACAATGGATCAAAGGAATCGGCTCGCCCCAGTAACGCTGCCTGTTGAAAGCCCAGTCCTTCATCTTGAACTGTACGCCGGCATGTCCGATACCTCGCTCAGCCAGAACGCCGATGACTTTCTCAATGGAATCTTTCTTCTTGGTCAGGCCGTTTAAGAAATCGGAATTGACCATCTCACCGTCACCGGTATAAGCTTCCACGGAAATATCGCCGCCCTTGATGACTTCGATGATATCTACGCCGAACTCTTTTGCGAAATCATAGTCTCTCTGATCATGGGCCGGAACTGCCATAATGGCGCCGGTACCATAGCCCATCATAACATAATCAGCGATGAAGATAGGGATTTTCTTGCCGTTTAACGGATTGACCGCTTCCAGACCTTCGATCTTGACACCGGTCTTGTCTTTGACCAGCTGGGTTCTTTCAAACTCGGTCTTTTTCGCACATTCGTTTCTGTAATTTTCAATCGCATCCATATTGGAGATGCGGTCAGCATACTTATCGATCAGCGGATGCTCAGGCGCCATAACCATGAAGGTGACACCGAACAGGGTATCCGGTCTGGTGGTATAGATCTCCAGTTTTTCGTCAATTCCGTCAATTGTGAAATTGACAAATGCGCCGGTAGACTTGCCGATCCAGTTTTCCTGCTGCTGCTTTACATTCTCCGGATAATCCACTTCGGACAATCCCTGGAGAAGTTTATCTGCGTACTCCGTGATCTTCAGATACCATACGGTTTTGGACTTTTGTACCACATCGCTATGGCAGATATCACATTTTCCGCCCTGGGAATCCTCATTGGAAAGGACTACCTTACAATGCGGGCAGTAATTAACCAGCGCATTATCACGAAACACAAGACCTTTTTCAAACATCTTCAAAAAGATCCACTGTGTCCACTTGTAATAATCTTCGTCGGTGGTATCCACCACGCGGCTCCAGTCAAAGGAAAAGCCTACGCTTTTCAGCTGCGTAGAGAACTTTTCAATATTGGTATCCGTGATCACACGGGGATGCTTGCCCGTCTTGATCGCATAGTTTTCCGTCGGCAGGCCGAAAGCGTCAAAACCGATGGGGAACAATACATTGTAACCCTGCATGCGGCGTTTTCTTGCTACCACTTCAATACTGGAATATGCCTTGATATGCCCTACGTGCATGCCTGCGCCGGAAGGATACGGAAATTCGACAAGCCCATAGAACTTGGGCTTGTCTGAAAAATCCTCGGCTTCAAAAATCCTGGCATCTTCCCACTTCTTCTGCCATTTTTGTTCGATTGCCTTGAAATTGTATCTCATTGTCTTTTCAAAATTCCTTTTGCTTAGTTGTTGATCAGTTTGTCATCCTCGTTGTTCCAGCTGTACAGCTTACGTACTTCCTTACCGATCTGCTCAGCGGGATGCTCAGCTGCTTTCTTACGCATAGCTTTGAAGTGAACCTGACGGCCTGCAGGAGACATATCAAGCAGGAACTCTTTTGCAAAAGAACCATCCTGGATATCGGAAAGGATCTTCTTCATTGCCTGCTTGGTTTCCGGAGTGATGATCTTCGGACCGGTGATATAATCGCCATACTCAGCGGTATTGGAAATGGAGTAACGCATGCCTTCGAAACCGGACTGATAAATCAGGTCTACGATGAGCTTCATCTCATGGATGCACTCAAAGTATGCATTTCTCGGATCATAACCTGCTTCTGTCAGTGTCTCAAAACCTGCCTGCATCAGAGCGCAAACGCCGCCGCAAAGAACAGCCTGCTCACCAAAGAGGTCAGTCTCTGTCTCGGTACGGAAGTTGGTCTCAAGAAGACCTGCTCTTGCACCGCCGATAGCCAGGCCATAAGCTCTTGCGATATCCCATGCCTTGCCGGAAGCATCCTGCTCAACTGCGATAAGACAAGGAGTTCCTTTGCCTGCCTGATACTCGCTGCGAACGGTGTGACCCGGTGCCTTGGGAGCAATCATTGCTACGTCGATATTTGCAGGGGGCTTGATGCATCCGAAATGAATGTTGAAGCCGTGAGCGAACATCAGCATGTTGCCCTCTTCTAAGTTCGGCTCGATATCGTTCTTGTACATATCAGCCTGAAGTTCATCATTGATCAGGATCATGATGATATCAGCCTTCTTAGCAGCCTCAGCAGCGGTATAAACTTCAAAACCCTGTGCCTCAGCTTTCTTCCAGGACTTAGAGCCCTCATACAGACCGATGATCACGTTGCAGCCGGATTCCTTAGCGTTCAGCGCATGGGCGTGACCCTGGGAACCATAACCGATCACTGCGATGGTCTTGCCCTCAAGATAAGACAGACTGCAATCGTCCTGATAAAAAATCTTTGCATCCATTGACATTGTTACTTCCTCCTTGTGAGTTGTACTTTTGTTGATTTTATAATGACCCCTCATCAGTCAGCTATGCTGACAGCGGGTAATCGTTCTTTTTTACGGCAGATAAATTACATTCTCAGTACCTCTGCCCAGTGCTGCGATACCGGTCCTTGCAAGCTCTAAAATCTCATAGCTGTCAAGAAGCTTTAGGAACGCGTTGATCTTTTCCTGGTTACCGGTGATCTCCACCAGAAGGGAATCCGTGGAAACATCGATGATCTTGCCGCGGAAAATATCTGCGATGGCGATAATGCTCTGCCTCTGCTCCGGCGCACACCGTACCTTCACCATGGCAAGCTCCCTGTAAACACTGGAATCCGGCTCAAGTTCTCTGATGTCTTTTACGTCTTCAAGCTTTGCTACCTGTTTTTCAATCTGGTCAAGGATCTCATCATCACCGCTGGTCACGATGGTGATCCGGGTATATTTCGGATCTGCGGTCACCCCCGCTGTGATGCTGTCGATATTGTATCCTCTTCTGGAAAACAGTCCTGAAATCCTGGAAAGCACACCGGAAGTGTTATCAACCAGGATCTGAAATACTTTTCTCTGCATGGATCTAATCCCTTTCTGATCGGCTACCCGTTCCTTTGCATATTTCTCTGCATAGGATGATCGCCGGCTTTTTTGTCGTCAATTACTCATTATATCAAATATCGTTATTTTTTCAACCGTTTTCGCTTTTCTTATACTGAAACAGCTCATCCATATCGATATAACCCTTTTTGCCAATACGCTTTTTGGCCTGACGAACCAGGTCTGCCGCCTCATCCAGCCTGATCTTTCCCGCAAGATCTTTCACCTTATCGGTAGGTATTGCACTTGCAATTTCTTTTACTTTCCCAAACACATTACCATCCTGCGCAGCTGCCGGACTCTTCACAGCCGTAATACTGCTGCCAAGATCCGCAAGATTGGAAATGACCGTTTCTCCTGTTTCCTTCATTCCTTCAAAGTTCAGGGGAATATAGTTTCTTTCCGGTTCGCTTTTTACGCTTTTGATAGAAGAAACTTTCTTTTTAATCCTTTTCGCTGCCTTCCTGTCCTTTTTCCCTTCGATGACCGCAATGCTGTCTTTGACTGCAAGAGGGATAGCTACCATACCTGCAGCCTTTGCTACAGGATGAACATCACTTCTTTCCTCTTCTAATACAAGGCGGTTTTTCTTTCTTTTGATAAACCATGCGATAACGGCTGCGATACACGCAACAACCGCTACACACGCAAGGATCATACAGATCAGTTTCTTCTTACGGCAGCAACAGCATTCTTCACCTTCATCGAAGTCATCGAAATCATCGAATTCGTCAAAATCATCCGCTTCACCGACCGCATTCACATCTTTTCTTTCATCGGTATCGCCTGCGCTTTTACCCTTTCCATGCTTGCAGCACTTTTTACGTCCTCCCATTTCCTTC
>JAFZNL010000323.1 GCA_017550925.1 Lachnospiraceae bacterium
ATCCCATTGCAACCTTTGCAAAGGCAGAAGGAAACATCACAACCTTCAGAGACACCACAGTTAAGGATGGCAATACCTATACTTATTGCGCGATCGCTTATACCGAAGTGGACGGCAAGAAGGTAAAGGGCCTTGTCGGCAAGGAGGCATCCCTTGTGATGAAGGCACCGGCTACCACAACCACCACAAAGAAGACGAATTAGGGACTTGCCCTATATGGCTGGTTCGTGCTACAATAGGTTTACCTTATAAACGATATGCAAAGTCGGATATGGGGATTATTGTACCAGTATTGTATGCTCGGTATTATAAAACCGAAGCGAATGAGAAATGATCAATTAAGAAGGGAGGGTCCGTAATGGATGTCGCAGGATTATCCATGGCTTTATCGCAGGTCAGTACGATGAACGATATCGGTGTCGCTGTATTGTCCAAGCAGCTTGATATGAACGAGTCGCTGGGGCAGTCTATGGTAGCAATGATGGACCGCTCCATGATGGAGCAATCCATTACGCCGCATATCGGTTCCAATTTTGACATGAGCATTTAGCCACAAAGAGAAAAACATGGTAGGTCACCTGCCCCGCAAGAGGCAGGTGATTTACTGTGTAAAAACAAATTGGTTATAGATTAAGAGTTAGACTAAGAGGAGAGAAGCAAATGATTCAGGCAAGTAATGTGACACTGCGCATCGGGAAAAAGGCGCTGTTTGAGGATGTGAACATCAAGTTTACGGAAGGAAACTGCTACGGACTCATTGGTGCTAATGGTGCCGGTAAGTCTACTTTTTTGAAGATCCTTTCCGGTCAGTTAGAGACTACCAAGGGTGATGTGATCATGACACCCGGACAGCGGCTTTCCGTACTCGAACAGGATCATTTCAAATATGACAGTTATCAGGTTATGGATGTGGTCATCATGGGTAATGAAAGACTTTACCAGATCATGAAGGAAAAAGACGCCATCTATGCCAAAGAAGATTTTACAGATGAAGACGGCATTAAAGCCAGTGAACTGGAAGCGGAATTTGCGGAAATGGACGGCTGGGATGCAGAAACCAATGCAGCACAGCTGTTGAATGGCCTTGGGATACCCACTGACCTGCACTACGCAGATATGAATACCTTGGACGGTAATCAGAAGGTCAAAGTCCTGCTGGCAAAAGCGCTGTTCGGCAATCCCGATATCATGCTCCTCGACGAGCCTACCAACCACCTAGACCTGGATGCTATCGCATGGCTTGAGGACTTTTTGATCGATTTTGAAAATACGGTTATCGTGGTTTCCCATGACCGTTATTTCCTGAATAAAGTCTGCACCCAGATCGCCGATATCGACTATGGCAAGATTCAGCTGTATGCGGGCAACTACGATTTCTGGTATGAGTCCAGTCAGCTGCTGATCCGCCAGATGAAGGAAGCCAATAAAAAGAAGGAAGAGAAGATCAAAGAATTACAAGAGTTCATTTCCAGGTTCTCTGCTAACGCATCGAAATCTAAACAGGCAACGTCCCGTAAACGTGCCTTGGAAAAGATCGAGCTGGAAGAAATAAAACCCTCCAGCAGGAAATATCCTTATATTGATTTCAGGCCGGACCGTGAGATCGGAAATGAGGTACTGTTTGTAGAAAATCTTTCCAAAACGGTCAATGGGGAAAAGGTGCTGGATGGCATCACTTTCCATGTGGGAAGGGAAGATAAGATCGCTTTTGTAGGCGGCAATGAGCTGGCAAAGACCACCCTGTTCCAGATATTGATGGGTGAGATCGAGCCGGATGAAGGTACCGTGAAATGGGGCGTGACCACATCCCAGGCATATTTCCCTAAGGATAATACCGCAGAGTTTGATAATGATCTGACCATCGCAGATTGGCTGATGGGTTATTCACCGGTAAACGATGTGACCTATGTGCGAGGTTTCCTGGGCCGTATGCTGTTCGCAGGTGAAGACGGTGTCAAGAAGGTTCGGGTGCTTTCCGGTGGTGAGAAGGTGCGATGCCTTCTTTCCAAGATGATGATTTCCGGCGCCAACTGCCTGATCCTGGACGAACCTACCAACCATCTGGATATGGAATCCATTACGGCGTTGAATAACGGACTGATCAAGTTCCCCGGTGTAGAGCTGTTTTCCTGCCATGACCATCAGTTTGTGCAGACAACGGCGAATCGCATCATGGAGATCCTGCCGGATGGCAGCCTTGTAGATAAGATCACCACCTATGACGAATATCTGGCAAGTGATGAGATGGCAAGAAAGAGAACGGTTTACACGGCTCAGAGAGAGGACGACGAGAACTGAATCTTTTCACAGAAAACGGGTTGACAAACAGATAGGTGAGTGTTACATTATCACTTGGAACAATTAGCACTCGAACACAAAGAGTGCTAACAAAGATAAAAAGTAGAAAGTAAGGAGGCAG